>NZ_RZSL01000740.1:0-2555 GCF_003997355.1 Mesorhizobium sp. M1E.F.Ca.ET.041.01.1.1
CTCCAACACCATGGTCATCTTCATCAACCAGATCCGCATGAAGATCGGCGTCATGTTCGGCTCGCCGGAGACGACCACCGGCGGCAACGCGCTGAAATTCTACGCCTCGGTGCGGCTCGACATCCGCCGCATCGGCTCGGTCAAGGACCGCGACGAGGTGGTCGGCAACCAGACCCGCGTCAAGGTGGTGAAGAACAAGCTGGCCCCGCCCTTCAAGGTGGTCGAGTTCGACATCATGTATGGCGAGGGCGTGTCGAAGACCGGCGAGCTCGTCGATCTCGGCGTCAAGGCCGGCGTGGTCGAGAAGTCGGGCGCCTGGTTCTCCTACAATTCGCAGCGTCTCGGCCAAGGCCGCGAGAACGCCAAGCTGTTCCTGCGCGACAATCCGGACACAGCACGCGAGATCGAGCTGGCGCTGAGGCAGAATGCCGGGCTGATCGCGGAAAAATTCCTCGAGAATGGCGGCTCCGAAGGCGGCGACGACGGCTTCGAGGACGAAGCCGGCGCCGTGTAGGCGGGAGCAATTCCAGGAAAAGTGTGTCGCGTTTTCCGTCCGGAATTGCGCGAGGCAATCGGCCGGAGTTTGGCCATAATCTTATTATATCTGAATATGCTTATGTAATTGAGTTCTTGGTACTGCGTTCCGAACCGCCGGCCTTCGTGCCGGCGGTTTGCGTTTGCGGGCAGCGCAGGCCCGCCGGCGACGTCTGATTTGGCCCAATTCCGTGTTTCTGGACAGGGTCAAGAGCTACGGCTAAAAGGCCAATCTATCTTCGGAACCGAAAGCCCATTTGCCGCCGGCCAAGCCGGCGGTTCTCGCGAAAAGGCAGTACTCATGAGTGGCGTGAACGACATCCGGTCGACATTCCTCGACTACTTCCGCAAGGAGGGTCACGAGATCGTCGCCTCCAGCCCGCTGGTGCCGCGCAACGACCCGACGCTGATGTTCACCAACGCCGGCATGGTGCAGTTCAAGAACGTCTTCACCGGGCTGGAGAAGCGGCCCTATTCGCGCGCTTCGACCGCGCAGAAGAGCGTGCGCGCCGGCGGCAAGCACAATGACCTCGACAATGTCGGCTATACCGCGCGCCATCTCACCTTTTTCGAGATGCTCGGCAATTTCTCGTTCGGCGACTATTTCAAGGAGCGCGCGATCGAGCTTGCCTGGAACCTGATCACCAGGGAATTCGGCCTGCCGAAGGACAAGCTCCTGGTCACCGTCTATCACACCGACGACGAGGCGGCCGGCTACTGGAAGAAGATCGCCGGCTTCTCCGACGATCGCATCATCCGCATCCCGACCTCGGACAATTTCTGGGCGATGGGCGACACCGGTCCGTGCGGCCCTTGTTCGGAGATATTCATCGACCGCGGCGAGCACATCTGGGGCGGGCCGCCCGGCAGCCCGGAGGAGGACGGAGACCGGTTCCTCGAATTCTGGAACCTGGTGTTCATGCAGTATGAGCAGGTGACGAAGGAAGAGCGCATCGATCTGCCGCGCCCGTCGATCGACACCGGCATGGGCCTGGAGCGCATGGCTTCGATCCTGCAGGGGGTGGAGAGCGTCTTCGAGACCGACCTGTTCAAGCACCTGATCGATGCCGCGTCCTCGGCGCTCGGCCACGGTCCCAATGAGGAGAACGTTGCGTCCTATCGCGTGATCGCGGATCATCTGCGCTCGACCTCCTTCCTGGTGGCCGACGGCGTGCTGCCGTCCAACGAAGGGCGCGGCTATGTGCTGCGCCGCATCATGCGCCGCGCCATGCGCCATGCGCAGCTCTTGGGCGCCAAGGAGCCGCTGATGTGGAAGCTGGTTCCGGCGCTGGTGCGCGAAATGGGCCAGGCCTATCGCGAACTGAGCCGCGGCGAAGCGCTGATCACCGAGACGCTGAAGCTCGAGGAGACGCGCTTCCGCAAGACCCTGGTGCGCGGACTCGGGCTGCTGGCGGATGCGACGGAGACGCTCGGCGCCGGCGACATGCTGGACGGCGAGACGGCCTTCAAGCTCTATGACACCTACGGCTTCCCGCTCGACCTGACGCAGGATGCGCTGCGCCAGCGCAGCATCTCCGTCGATTTGGCCGGCTTCACCAATGCGATGGAGCGGCAGAGAGCAGAGGCGCGCGCGCATTGGGCGGGCTCGGGCGAAGCGGCGACAGAGACGGTCTGGTTTCCGGTGCGCGAGAAGGTGGGCGCGACCGATTTTCTCGGCTACGAGACGGAAGAGGCGGAAGGTCTGATCCAAGCGCTGGTCAAGGACGGCAAGACTGTCGACAGCGCCGGTCAAGGCGACGCCGTTGCCGTGATCGTCAACCAGACGCCGTTCTATGGCGAATCCGGCGGCCAGATGGGCGATACCGGCATAATCTTAGGTGACGGCTTCTCGATCGAGGTTTCCGATACGCAGAAGAAAGCCGACGGGCTGTTCGTGCATTTGGGCAAGGTGACGCGCGGCACGGTCAAAACCGGCGCTGCCGTCGAGCTCAAGGTCGACCATGCGCGCCGTTCGAAGCTGCGCGCCAACCATTCCGCGACGCATCTCATCCACGAGGCGC
>NZ_RZSL01000741.1:0-2547 GCF_003997355.1 Mesorhizobium sp. M1E.F.Ca.ET.041.01.1.1
CGGCGAGAGCGCCCCTCTCCCCGTCACTATACGGGGAGAGGATGCCGGCAGGCAGGTGAGGGGCGGCGCGGCGCTCGGGGAAAGTCGCCTTGCCCTTGTGAAGATACACATCGGGCAGGTGTTTCGGAGCATACCGACACAACCTTATCGGAGCTGACCATGTCACCGACCGAACTCACCGAGAAGCTTCACGCCAAGGACGTGATCCTGCTTGCCGGCCGCCTGCTCCTATCCCTGATCTTCGTGCATGAAGGATTGCATCTTGCGGCCCATTTCGAGGGCGCTCAGAAGGCGATGGCCGTGCTCGGCGTCGGCACGCCGCTGCTTCTTGCCACCATCGCGCTGCAGCTCGGCGCCGGCCTGTCGGTCGCGCTCGGCGTCCTGGCGCGCCTCGGCGCGATCGGGCTCGGCCTGTTCTGCCTGATGACGGCCAGCCTCTTCCACACCAACTTCGCCAGCCAGAACGAGCTCTTGCATTTCGAGAAGGACTTGGCGATCGCCGGCGGCATGTTCATCCTGGCGCTCGCCGGCCCCGGCGGATTGTCGGTGGATAGGGTGCTGGCTGGATACGTGAAAAGCCTGCCGGTTTGACCGGCGCCCTCACAACACGCTCGTGATCCCGCCATCCACCAGCAGCGTCTGTCCCGTCACGAAGCTGGCGGCGTCGGAGGCGAGGAACACGGCGGCGCCCACGAGTTCCTCGACATCGCCCCAGCGCCGCATCGGCGTGCGGCCGGTGAGCCAGCCGGAGAACGTCTCGTCGGCGACGAGGGCGGCATTGAGCTCGGTCTTGAAATAGCCGGGCGCGATCGCGTTGACGCGCACGCCGTGCTGGCCCCATTCGCCGGCCATCGACTTGGTCAGCATGGTGATTGCCCCCTTGCTCGCCGCGTAGGGCGCGATCGAGGGGCGGGCAAGCACGCTCTGCACCGAGGAGACATTGATGATCGACCCCTTGCGTCGCGCGATCATGCCTTTCACCACGGCCCGGCTCACCTTGAACACGCCGTCGAGATTGGTCGCCATCAGTGCGTCCCAGTCGGCGTCGCTGAAACTTTCCAGCGGCGCGCGGCGCTGGATGCCGGCATTGTTGACCAGGATATCGATCGGGCCGGCACCGGCTTCCGTGGCCGCAATGGCGCTATCGACCGACTGCGTGTCGGTCACGTCGATCACCGCCTCCGCCACCGTGTGGCCGTCGCCGCGTAGGCGGTCGCCGGCGGCTTTCAACTCCTCCGCCTTGCGGCCGCCGATCGTGACGCGCGCGCCGGCGCCGGCAAGCGCCTCGGCGAAGGCAAGCCCCAGCCCGCGGCTGGCGCCGGTTATGAAGGCATGTCTGCCCTCGAGGCCGAACAGGCGGCCGAGATAGTCAGTCGAATGCAATTTGCACCTTCATCGATTGCGATTTGTCGCTCGCCAGCTCGAAGGCTTTCCTGGCCTCGGCGAGCGGCAGCGTGTTGCTGAGCAGGGGCGCGACGTCGATGCGGCCCGAGCCGATCAAATCGACGGCCAGAGCGAATTCCGTGTCGAAGCGGAAGCTGCCCTTCAACGCGATTTCCTTGGTGACGATCATCGAAACCGAAAGCTCCGTGGTCGCGCCTTGCCCGACGGTGACCAGCGTGCCGCGCGGCTTGATGAAGTGCAAGGCGCTCGCCACCGTGGCGCCCTGGCCGGCGGCCTCGAAGATGACGTCGAAATAGCCCTTGCCAGCGGCGTAGACATTCATCCCGTCGGCGTGCCTGGCGACATTGATGGTGCGGTCGGCTCCGGCCTTCGCCGCATAGTCGAGAGGCTTGTCCTGGACGTCGGTGACGACGATCTCGCGCGCGCCGGCGAAGCGCGCGGCAAGCACCAAAAGCGTGCCGATCGGGCCGGCGCCTATGATCAGCACCCGGCTGCCATAGACTGGCGCCTGGGCCACCGCATGCAGCGTCACCGCAAGCGGCTCGGCGAAGGCGCCGGCGGAAGGGTTGGAGCCCTTCGTGAGTGGCACGGCATTTTCGGCGCGGCAGATCAGATGCTCGGCAAAGCCGCCTTGCACATGCGGCGTGCGCATCGCCGAGCCCAGGAAACGCATGTCGAGGCAGTGGATCGGCTGGCCGGCGCGGCAGAAGGCGCAGGCTCCGCAAGAGTTGGCGGGATTGACCGCGACAGCCGTGCCGACGGCCGGGCCCGAAACGCCGGCGCCCAGCGCCTCGACCCGACCGGCGATCTCGTGGCCGAGGATCATCGGCTCCTTCATGCGCACGGTGCCGAATCCGCCATGGCGGAAATAGTGCAGGTCCGAGCCGCAGATGCCGCCGCGCTCGATACGCACCAGCACTTCGCCGGCACCGGGCGAGGGGGTGGCGCGCTCCTCGACATGGAGATCGAGCGGCTGACGCAGCACCACGACGCGCATCGAGGCTGTTGGCGACAAACCGGCTCTCCGCTGCTTCGCCCGAATTTTCGCTGCCACAGCTAGCAGGAAAGCCGGGCAGGCTTCAACCACATTTATCTGACAAATCAGATGATATGGACAGCATAACCCCGCTGAGCTATCAACCC
>NZ_RZSL01000742.1:0-2536 GCF_003997355.1 Mesorhizobium sp. M1E.F.Ca.ET.041.01.1.1
AAAATCGCCCGCCTCGACGACGCGGACGACCCCCTCGTTCTCGCCGGAGCGGTTGATTTCGGGTCTCGCCATTCGTGAATCTATTTCACAGAAAATATGCCTGACGCAAGGCTGGTTCACAGCTTGACGGATCACGATCTTCCCGGTCGGGGGCGCGGGACTGGGCGTCCTTTCCTGACCAACCGGACCATTGCCATGCCTCTTGCTCTCTATGCCCTCACCGCCGGCGCCTTCGGCATCGGCGTCACCGAATTCGTCATCATGGGCCTGCTGCTCGATGTCAGCGCCGATCTCGGCGTCTCGATCTCGGCCGCGGGCCTGCTCATTTCCGGCTATGCGCTGGGCGTCGTTGTCGGCGCGCCGCTGCTTGGCGCGCTCACTGGCCGCCTGGCGAAGAAGACGCTTCTGCTTGCCCTGATGGTGGTCTTCACCATCGGCAACCTCGCCTGCGCGCTGGCGCCCGACTACTGGACGCTGATGGCGGCGCGCGTGCTCACCGCCTTCGCGCACGCTTCCTTCTTCGGCGTCGGCTCCGTCGTCGCCACCAGCCTTGTCGCGCCCAACCGGAAGGCGTCGGCTATCGCGCTGATGTTCACCGGCCTCACAGTCGCCAATATCCTCGGCGTGCCCTTCGGCACCTGGCTCGGCCAGGCCTATGGCTGGCGCTCGACCTTCATTGCCGTGACGCTGGTCGGCGTCATCGCCTTTGCCGTGATCGCGCTGCTGGTGCCGCGCGACGAGCCGGCAGCGGCCGCCGAGGAGGAAAGCTCCGAAGGCGCGCTTGCCGTGCTTGGCCGCCGGCCGGTGCTGCTCGGCCTGTTGACCACGGTGCTGAGCTGGGTCGGTGTCTTTGCCGCCTTCACCTACTTGGCGCCGATCCTCACCCGCATCAGCGGTTTTTCCGAAGCCGCCGTGTCACCGATCCTGCTCGTCTTCGGTGCCGGTCTGGTCGCCGGCAACCTGCTCGGCGGACGCCTCGCCGACAGGCATCTGGTGCCGACGGTCATCGGCACGCTCGTCGCGCTGTCGGCCGCGCTGTTCGTCATGACCGCCGCCATGCATCAACCGATAGCGGCAATCATCGCCGTCGGCCTGCTGGGCGCGGCCGCCTTCGCCACCGTCGCCCCTCTGCAGATGTGGGTGCTGGAGAAGGCCAAGGGCGCCGGCCAGGGTCTTGCCTCCTCCTTCAACATCGCCGCCTTCAATCTCGGCAATGCGATCGGCGCCTGGCTCGGCGGCTTCGTCATCGATCACGGACCGGGCCTCGGCGCCGTCCCAGCTGTCGCCGGCCTGGTGCCGCTCGCGGCGTTGGCCGTGGTGTTCCTGGCGCAGCGCCTGGAGCGCGGCCGCCCGCTTGGCGAGCCTGCCGCGGCACAGTGCTGACCGGCTCCCTTTCACCTTCGGCATCACAAGGAGCGAAATCATGGAATATCGACGTCTCGGCGCCTCCGGCCTGAAAGTGCCGGCGCTGTCTTTCGGCGCCGGAACCTTTGGCGGTTCAGGACCGCTGTTCGGCGCCTGGGGCAACAGCGACGCCAAGGAGGCGCGCCGGCTTGTCGACATCTGCCTGGAGGCCGGCGTCAATCTCTTCGACACGGCCGACGTCTATTCGAACGGCGCTTCGGAGGAAGTGCTGGGCGAAGCGATCAAGGGCCGCCGCGACGCGGTGCTGATCTCGACCAAGACCTCGCTGCCGATGGGCGACGGTCCGGCCGACTGGGGCTCGTCCCGCGCACGATTGATCCGGTCTGTGGACCAGGCGCTGAAGCGGCTCGGCACAGACTATATCGACCTGCTCCAGCTTCACGCCTTTGACGCTTCCACGCCGATCGAGGAAGTGCTCTCGACGCTGGACGACCTCGTGCGTTCGGGCAAGCTGCTCTATGTCGGCGTCTCCAACTTCTCCGGCTGGCAGGTGATGAAATCGCTCGGCCTGGCCGAGATGCATGGCTACCCGCGTTACGTCGCGCATCAGGTCTATTACTCGCTGGTCGGCCGCGACTATGAATGGGAATTGATGCCGCTCGGCCTCGACCAGGGCGTCGGCGCCCTGGTGTGGAGCCCGCTCGGCTGGGGCCGGCTGACCGGCAAGATCCACCGCGGCCAGCCGCTGCCGCAAAAGAGCCGCCTGCACGACACGGCGAGCTTCGGCCCGCCGGTCGAGGACGCCCATCTCTTCAAGGTGGTCGATGCCCTGGAGGCTGTGGCGGCCGAAACCGGCAAGACCGTGCCGCAGGTCGCCATCAACTGGCTCTTGCGGCGGCCGACCGTGTCGTCCGTCATCATCGGCGCGCGCAACGAGGAGCAGTTGCGCCAGAACCTCGGCGCCGTCGGCTGGGCATTGACGCCGAAGCAGATGAAGGCCCTCGATGAAGCAAGCGCGGTGACGGCGCCCTACCCTTACTTTCCCTATCGCCGTCAGGAAGGTTTCGCCCGGCTCGACCCGCCGGCGGTGTGAGCGCTGGCGCCGAAGCTGCCAATCTCCCCTCTTGCGGGGGGAGATGGCCGGCAGGCCAGAGGGGGTCGTCTCACGTAG
>NZ_RZSL01000743.1:0-2533 GCF_003997355.1 Mesorhizobium sp. M1E.F.Ca.ET.041.01.1.1
GATGAAGGCGGATTTGTTTGTGGTTCTTTGCCACATGATCGAGGACGGCGAAGTCCGCGGCTATGATGGCGTCCGCGCCGCTTTCGGCCGCCATGTCCGCTGCCTTTTTCCAGATGTCGACAGCGTCGACGCGCGCGAAGGTATTGATGGCGACGAGAACCTTGCTGCCGTGGTCGTGCGCGAAGCGCACGCCCTCGGCCAGTTCATCCCGGGAGAAATTGAGCCCGGGAAAATTGCGAGCGTTCGTTTCATCGCGAAAACCGCAATAAACCGCGTCCGCGCCTGCCTGGACGGCCGCCCTCAACGTAGCGGGGGTTCCTGCCGGACAGACAAGTTCCATGCGTGTCGTCATGTCTTCTATGCCTCGCTTGAGCCATTGTCGGCCAATTGGCGCGCGACGCCCAGGATGCCGAGGACACCTGTATCGACACAACGAGCCAGGATGCCGTGCAGCCCGAGCAGATCTGCCGGACGAAGTTCGGCGTCCTCTATCGTGTTCCTCAAGGCGAGCACCGCTTCCGTGCGCCCGCCTATCGAGATGATGCGGCTGAAGAACATCGCATCACCGTCAAGCGTGCCGTCAAGCAGGCTCAGCAGAGTCAGGAGCGGCCCCTTGATCAGCACGTCCGATGCCGCCGTCCCGTCTTTGCTCACGACGCGGACACTCGATTGTTGCCCATCCGGGACGACGCAAAATGCGAATGCAAGATCTACTGGATCGATACCGAAGCAGGCTGATCGGTATTCGCCCAAGCGCTCGAAAAGGCCAGGACGCCGCCTGGCAAGCGAGCGCAACGACAACGTCAGCAACGGCCCGATCGGCAGACCTGCGACTGCCGGAAACAGGTGGCGAACAAATCCTGGTAGTATTGGCCCGGCGTTCTGTGGTCGCATCGTCAATCGCTGTCGGTTCTACGTTCGATCGTGAAGTTTTTTGTGGCCAGCTAAAGCGCGTCGCGCTGAAACGGATTCAGTCGACGCGCTTTAGGTCTTTGTTTTGATGCATGTCGTTCCCCCAAAATCGCTGCGCACTTTCGGGCGACATGCATCAGGCGTCGTATCTCTTGGCGAGGAGCTTCGAGAAATTGTCTCTGTTGGGGCAGAAATCGCGATAGTGGCTTTCGAAGTCGAAGGCTTCCAGATGACTGTGACACCTGCGGCGATGGGGGCATGTGATGCAGGTCCGGGACATGAAGCCGTCGCGCACGAACTCGAGCGTATGAAAGCTGTCTGGATCAATCCCAACTGAAAGCATCGCCAGCGTGAGGAAATCCTGCGAAGCATGAGGCATATGCATGGCGTCATCGAATTCGCCGGTCGACATGCCGATGTCATTCGGCAAGCCTGTGCATTCTTCCGGTCCAAGCGCCCAGAATTCCCTTCTCGCGGTCTTGCTCCGTCTGCGGTCCTTGAGACCGGCGATCACAGACCGGCATGCTTCAAGAGTGGCGTTGACTAGGTTGTTGGCCATTTGAACGTCTTCCCGACTTCAACCAGTCACTCAGGCGAGTTGACGGTTGAACTCAACATAGCCTGCGCAGACGGCCCGTTCATTGACCTAGCGCAATGTTCTCGATCGGCCGCCGTGAGAGAACGGCGCAGCCGACGGACTGGTCGTGCCGGAATTCGACATGCATTATCGCCTTCTTCCCCAATTCTGTGATCTCGGCTCCTTTCTTTCGTATCTGGACGCGAAGGGCCAGTTTCGAGAAATCCGAGCCCCGGTATCGACCCGGTTCGAACTGACGGAGATACACAAGAGAGTGATTGCGGCGCAGGGGCCGGCGCTGCGCATGACGACGCCGGTCGATGGCCAGGGAGGCGGTTCGTCCTTTCCGGTCGTGGCAAATATCTTTGGGACGCGGGAGCGTGTCGCGTGGGGGCTGGGCACGGACATCCGCGGACTTGAGAGTCTCGGCGCCTTGCTGGCGTGGATGAGATCGCCCCAGGTTCCGCAAAACTTGCGCCAGGCCCGCCATATGTTCTCCGCCGCGCGCGGCGCGTTGGCGGCGCGCCCGAAGATCGTATCGTCGTCAAGATTATGGAGGGATGTGGAACCGGATTTCGCAATCCTTCCCGTCCAGACCTGTTGGCCAGAGGACGCTGGTCCTCTCATCACATGGCCGATGGTCGTCACCAGGCCGCCGGGCGAGGATGATCCCGGCAAATACAATCTCGGCATATATCGGATGCAGGTCATCGCCCGGGACCGGGCGATCATAAGATGGCTGCCCATGCGAGGCGGCGCGGCCCACCATCGCATGTGGCAGGCGAAGGGGCTCGAGATGCCTGTCGCCGTCGTCATCGGCGCGGATCCCGCGACATTGATAGCAGCGGTGATGCCGGCGCCCGAAGGAGTATCGGAACTGTCGTTGTCTGGGATGATCAACGATCGGCGAGTTGGATTGTCTCCATGCAAGAGCATCGAGCTCCATGTTCCCGCCAGTTCCGAGATCGTGCTGGAGGGAACCGTTTCACCCAACGAAACGGCAGAGGAAGGGCCCTTCGGCGACCACACCGGATACTATAACGG
>NZ_RZSL01000744.1:0-2525 GCF_003997355.1 Mesorhizobium sp. M1E.F.Ca.ET.041.01.1.1
GGCCGAAGTCGCGAGAGGCTTTTCGGTGAAGACATGTTTTCCGGCCGAAAGCGCCGAAAACGAGATGTCGAAATGCGCCGAAGGAATTGTGAGGTTGAGGACAAGATCGACCTGCGGGTCGGCCAGCAGCGCGTCGACGCCGAGCGCGCGGATGCCATATTCCTTCGCTCGCAACGCAGCCATGTCGACGGAAATGTCGGCGCAGGCGCGCAGTACCACGCCGGTGAAAAGTGCCGCATTGCGCAGATAGGTCATCGAGATGTTACCGCACCCGATAACGCCGATGCCGAGCTTTGTCTTTGATTTCCCGTGCATTTTCGAAATGTCCTCCCAGCGCCGCCGCATCGCGGCCGTACCCTTGTATCGACAGGCAGCCGAATTTCCGACTTCGCTATACAGCATTTTAATTCTTGACGCGCGTAAAATTTTTATAGAGCATGTGAAAATGCTGGCACGACATTGGAGGCCGCCGGCCCTTCGGGAGGAGAAAATGACTGACACGAAAAAACGGCCGACAGCCGGCACCAAGCCCGTGCGTCATGCGCGCATCGGATCTTTTCGTCGCGGCCAGGGACCGCGACAGGTTCAGGCATAGATCACCTTGGCCCCGATCCTATCAAGCTGGCTGCGTATCGGACCGGGCAGGCCATCGTCGGTGATCACCACATCGACGGCCGACAGCGAAAATGCCTTGGAGGTCCCGCTGACGCCCCATTTGCTCGAATCCGCGAGCAGGATGACGCGCCGGGCCATGCGAACGAGGTTTCGCTTCGTTCGCGCCATGTCTTCGTTCACGTCGACCACATCGAGCGAGGAGTCTATCGCATGCGCTCCAACAAAGACCTGATGCGCCACCAAGCCGCCGAGAGCCGTGTCGGCATCGGTGATCAGCGTGCTCACCGTGTCGGGATAGACCCGGCCGCCGATCATGTGAACGTCGAGCCCGGGACGATGCATCAGATGCTGCACGATATTCATGGCCGTGGCCGCGACCACGACATTGCTGAGCGGCGGTAACTGCATGGCAACCTGCATCAATGTCGAGCCGCCGTCGAAGATGACCGATTGGTTGTCCTCGAACAGCTCTACCGCCGCCCGGGCGATGCGCATCTTTGCATCGAGGTTGGTTTGCATCCGCCGGGCGAACGCGGCCGTGGTCGAATCGGTGGTCCGGGTCACCGCCCCTCCACGGGTCTTGGTCAGCAGTCCCTTGCGGTCCAGTATCTCGAGGTCGGAGCGTACCGTGACCTCGGACACGCCAAAACCGTCCGACAGGTCCTTGGTGCGAACCTGTCCGCTGCGTTGCACCTCACTCAGGATCGATTGGCGTCTCTGCTCCGACAACATTGTCCTGCCCTTGCCTCCCTGCGCCAAGCAACCCCGGCTCACTTTACCAAAAATACGCGAATTCGAAAGATTTCGAAAGATTGCATTTCTCATTTCTTTCGCCAACACTGAGTTCAGGATTTCGAAATCAAACGATTGGGGAATTTTGCACTCATGAGCCTAGGAACCAAGGTGCGTCTTGCGCGCCTCTTCTCGCATCCATCGGGGAACCTTTTTGGCGGCGCGGTCGACCACTTTGTCGGCTATGGCGACGTGCGCAAAGGCGGTCTTGCCGACCTGCCGGGCGCGCTCGCCCGCGTCATGGCGGGCAAACCCGACTATGTCAGCATCCAGCCTGGCACCGCCCGCCATCTGTGGCCGCAATACGCGGGCAAGGCTTCGCTGGTGATCCAGGCTGGCTGCTTCACCCCGGACGATCGCATCAGTGAGTTGATTGCAACGCCCGAGGATGCGGTGCGCGCTGGGGCCGATGCGTTGGCCGTGGCCATTCCGGTGCGTGGCGCGACCGAGGGCAAGTACATACGCTGGCTGACCGATTCGGTGAACGCGGCGGCCCGCTACGGCATGCCGGTGGTGGCGCATATCTACCCTCGCGATTTCACCGACGGAGCAAAAATCGTCTTCACCCCCGACGAGATCGCCTATGCGGCGCGCATCGGCTACGAGTCCGGCGTCGACGTGATCAAGATCGGCTACACGGGCGATTTCGAGTCGTTCCGGGAGACCGTCCGGACCTGCCCGGTTCCGGTTGTGATCGCGGGTGGTCCGAAGACCGATACGCTGCTCGGCGCCCTCCAGCAGACGGCGGACGCCATCCGTGCCGGCGCGCGCGGTGCCGTGGTGGGCCGCAATCTCTGGGGGCATGGCGATCCGCAGAAGGCAGCGCTTGCCTTTCGGGGCGTCATCCATGACGGGCTTTCGGCGCAGGACGCCCTGACGAAGGCGGGGGCCTGACCGATGCCCACCCTCCCCTCAATCATCGGCTTCGGCGCTATCGCGATCGACGACATCGTCTATGTCGATCAGCCGTTGTCGGCGGGCAAGGGGAAGGTTCTGCGAAGTGTCCGAGCCTTCGGGGGAAATGTCGCGACGGCCCTTGCCGCCGTCGCTCGACTCGGCGGGACCGCCGGGTTCGTCGGATGGCTAAGCAGTGCCGCGGACGACGCCGTGCTGTGCGA
>NZ_RZSL01000745.1:0-2523 GCF_003997355.1 Mesorhizobium sp. M1E.F.Ca.ET.041.01.1.1
TTCAGGACACCGACCATTTTCGCATGATGCGCGACTTCTGCAGCGATCCGGCTGCCTTTCTCGCCGAAGCGCTGTATGAGGACGAGCCATGAATCACGACGCCTACGACAACAGCTATATCGCCGGGATCCTGAACTCGGTGAAGACCATCGCCATGGTCGGCGCCTCGCCCAACGATGTGCGCCCAAGCTACTTCGTGTTGAAATACCTGCTCTCCAAGGGATTCTCGGTGCTCCCGATCAATCCCGGCCATGCCGGCAAGCAGATACTCGGGCAGACGGTCTATGCCAGCCTGGCCGACCTGCCGCAGCCGATCGACATGGTCGATATTTTTCGCGGCTCGGCGGCGGTGCCGGGCATCGTTGACCAGATCCTGCATCTCGATCCCTTGCCGAAGGTCGTCTGGATGCAGCTTGGCGTGCGCCATGACGAGGCCGCGGCCCGCGCCGAGGCCGCAGGCATCAAGGTGGTGATGAACCGATGCCCGAAGATCGAATATGGCAAGCTGTCGGGCGAGATCGGTTGGACCGGCGTCAATTCCGGCGTGCTGTCGTCGAAGAAGCCCGTGATGCGGCAGGGCTTCCAGAGCTTCGGCGTGCGGCAGAAATAGACAGGCTACCGGCCGCGCAAAATTATTCCGGGAAGTGATGGATTTTTCCGGACGTTCGCCGCAGATCGCACGCCGAAAGGTATTTTCTTCTTTGCATTCGCCGCCACGCTTCGCCAAGAATGCCCGGCGATTTTCGAAAGGTTTAGAGAGGGAGGCTTAGATGACCCGTACACCCGGTTTCAACACGCTCGCCGTTCATGCCGGCGCCAAGCCGGATCCGGCGACCGGCGCGCGCGCCACGCCGATCTACCAGACCACCTCCTACGTCTTCGACGACGCCGACCACGCCGCCTCGCTGTTTGGGCTGAAGGCCTTCGGCAACATCTACACCCGCATCATGAACCCGACTCAAGCCGTTCTTGAGGAACGCCTTGCCGCGCTCGAAGGCGGCACGGCGGCGCTTGCCGTCGCTTCGGGCCACGCCGCCCAGGTGCTCGTCTTCCACAATCTGATGCGCCCCGGCGAAAATTTCATCGCCGCGACGAAGCTTTATGGCGGCTCGATCAACCAATTTGGCCACGCCTTCAAGAATTTCGACTGGCAGGTGCGCTGGGCCGACACCAACGACATCTCGACCTTCGAGAGCCAGATCGATGACAAGACAAAGGCGATCTTCATCGAGAGCCTCGCAAATCCCGGCGGTATCTTCGTCGACATCGAGAAGATCGGTGACATCGCCCGCAGGCACGGCCTGCCGCTGATCGTCGACAACACGCTGGCCTCGCCCTATCTGGTGCGGCCGATCGAACACGGCGCCGACATCGTCGTGCATTCGCTGACCAAATTCATCGGCGGCCATGGCAATTCGATCGGCGGCGCCATCGTCGATGGCGGCACCTTCGACTGGTCGAAGTCGGGCAAGTACCCGATGCTGTCCGAGCCGCGCCCCGAATATGGTGGCCTCGTGCTGCACGAGACCTTCGGCAATTTTGCCTTCGCCATCGCCGCCCGCGTCCTCGGCCTTCGCGACATCGGCCCGGCGATCTCGCCCTTCAACGCCTTCCTGATCCTGACCGGCCTTGAAACGCTGCCGCTGCGCATGCAGCGCCATTGCGACAACGCAGTGAGCGTCGCAGCCTGGCTTTCGAACCATCCGAAAGTCGCCTGGGTGAACTATCCCGGACTGCCGAGCGATAAGAACAACGCGCTGCAGAAGAAATATTCGCCGCAGGGCGCTGGTGCTGTCTTCACCTTCGGCCTCAAGGGCGGCTACGAGGCCGGCGTCAAGTTCGTCGAGGCGCTGGAGCTGTTCTCGCACCTGGCCAATGTCGGCGACACCAAGTCGCTGGTCATCCATCCGGCCTCGACCACGCACCGCCAGCTTTCCGACGAGCAGAAGATCAAGGCCGGAGCCGGACCGGACACGGTTCGCCTTTCGGTCGGCATCGAGGATGTCAACGACATCGTTGCCGACCTGGAACAGGCGCTCGGCAAGGTCTGATCGCGATGTCGGCCTTTCTTGCGGTCAAAGCCGATAACGTCGAACCGGAGGCCGGCGCGCCGGCCCCGGATCGCGTGATCTCGGGCGACCCGAAATTCCGCACCTGGAACGTCGAGGAGCGGGACGGCGGCCTCTATGCCGGGATCTGGGAAGCGACGCCCGGCAAGTGGCGCATCGTCTATGACGAATGGGAATTCTGCCACATCCTGTCCGGCGTTTCGGTCATCGCCGAGGACGGCGGCGAGGCGCGCACGGTCAAGGCCGGCGACAGTTTCGTGCTGCGGCCGGGCTTCAAAGGCACCTGGGAGGTGCTGGAGACGACGCGGAAGGAATATGTGATCCGGCTTTGAAGCGCCTCCGGTTCCTGTGTTGAATACGTTCAAGATTGGCCGAGGCGTTTATCGTTTCGTCATCCACGGGCGGAGCAAGGAGCGTAGCGACGCAGCGCAGACCCGAGGATCCATTCCATGAC
>NZ_RZSL01000746.1:0-2518 GCF_003997355.1 Mesorhizobium sp. M1E.F.Ca.ET.041.01.1.1
GCATTGGTAAGGGCCATGGACGACACTCCGATAAGCGCGCGGTGCTCTACGCTTGCTGCACTGCAATATCAAGTGCCGCAACGTAATGTCTGCCGGCATCGCCTGTCGTTGCTCGCCTTGGCAGACTCGCCAGCCCGAAGCCCTACCGACGAGCAATAGCGCACCGGCAGAACCCTTAGCGCCCAGATCAATGAATGGTTCTCGGCCACAGTGCCCCCCGCGATGCGACCGATGGCGACCAGGGGTGTCGGGGCGTACAAGGATGGCGGTTTCCTGATGCCGTTGCTCCAGTGTGATCGCACCGTTGCTGCGTCTCCAGTGTAGCTGGATACGATCCTTTCCAGACGGCCACAACGATCTTTGGTCATTCTTTGTCGGTTTTGTCGAGTTCGTGACACTGTGCTGTTCGCCCCGATGTGCAGCCCCGCTCACCACTAAGCCGTTGAAACAAAATGCATGAGCGCTGTTTTGCGGTTTCCTGTGCAGTTGGCACGACCTTTGATGATCTCGTTGTGCGGCGGCACACGCTGCTACGGTGCATTATTACTTCATCCTGTGATTTCGAGCTCTAGGAAAGGAGAAAAAATGAAGACCAATATGCAAGCGTTATCGGCATCGCACGTTGCCGTTCCATGAATAAAATGCTCCGCATATACACTAACATAGGCAATTCTCCGGGCGCGGGTGGCAATTTGCATTGGTATTTCGTCACAAAACTGATGTGAATATAGACTATTGGCTGGTTCCGACGTCGGTAGTGCTTGACGGAGGCCGCCCGCCACCGCTAACACGTGGCGCCAAATCGGCACCCTGCCGATCTTTTCAAGAGGGGACACCCGTGACGCGGCAGAATTATCTCTTCACCTCGGAATCCGTCTCCGAGGGCCATCCAGACAAAGTCTGTGACCGTATCTCCGACGAGACCGTGGATCTTGTCTATCGAGAAGCCGAGAAGACGGGCATGGACCCGTGGAAGGTTCGCGTTGCGTGCGAAACGCTGGCCACCACCAACCGCGTCGTCATCGCCGGCGAGGTCCGCGTCCCCGACACGCTTTTGAAGAAGGACAAGGCGGGCAACATCCTGAAGGATGCTTCCGGCCACCCTGTCGTCAACCCGACCAAGTTCAAGTCGGTTGCCCGCAAGGCAATTCGCGAGATCGGCTACGAGCAGTCCGGCTTCCACTGGAAGACCGCCAAGATCGACGTGCTGCTGCACGGCCAGTCGCCTGACATCGGCCAGGGCGTCGACAATGCCGCCGACCGCCAGGGCGAGGAAGGTGCCGGCGACCAGGGCATCATGTTCGGCTACGCCTGCCGCGAGACGCCCGACCTGATGCCGGCGCCGATCTATTACAGCCACAAGATCCTCGAACTCCTGGCCGCCGCGCGCCATGAGAACAGCGGTGAAGCCGGCAGGCTCGGCCCCGATGCCAAGAGCCAGGTCACCGTGCGCTATGCCGACGGCAAGGCAGCGGAAGTCACGCAGATCGTGCTCTCCACCCAGCACCTCGATTCGAGTTGGGATTCAAGGAAGGTTCACAAGGTCGTCGAGCCCTATATCCGCGAGGCCCTTGGCGACCTCAAGGTGGCCGAGGACTGCAACTGGTACATCAACCCGACCGGCAAGTTCGTCATCGGCGGACCCGACGGCGACGCGGGCCTCACCGGTCGCAAGATCATCGTCGACACCTATGGCGGTGCCGCGCCCCATGGCGGCGGTGCCTTCTCCGGCAAGGACACCACCAAGGTCGACCGCTCGGCTGCCTATGCGGCGCGCTATCTTGCCAAGAACGTCGTGGCGGCGAAGCTTGCCGACCGCTGCACCATCCAGTTGTCCTACGCCATCGGCGTCGCCCAGCCGCTGTCGGTCTATGTCGACCTGCATGGCACCGGTAAGGTCGACGAGGCCAGGCTCGAGGAGGCGCTGCGCAAGGTGATGGACCTGTCCCCGTCGGGCATCCGCCGTCATCTCGACCTCAACAAACCGATCTACGCCAAGACCTCGTCCTACGGCCATTTCGGCCGTAAGGCAGGCCAGGACGGTTCCTTCTCCTGGGAGAAGACCGACCTTGCAGATCGCCTAATGGCGGCTACGAGATCCTCGATAAGCCCCCAGGACGAACTGACGGCAAGTTGTTGAGGTGGAAATTCGGAACAATGAAGAGCCACCCCGCAAAGGTGCATCCGAACTGTCGGAAGTGTTCGTGAGGAGGTGTGTCGGCTCTACTCTGGCCTTGGTGATGGTGGGACTGATATATCTTGCCGTACGATAGCCCATTGAACTGACGAAGTTGTCAGGCGTTGGATTGCTTCAACAAGCTCGAGTCATTAATCGATGCCGGGGGCACCAACGCCGTTGAGGAAGCTCGGACTTTGCTCCGCCGGTTCGGAGGCTGCTCTCAGTTGGTCTCGACGGCGATCGACGATCTTCTGATCGAGTTGATGACGCTGGTCTTCCTTGTTGAAGGCGGCAGTGAGCCATCCCAGAATTCAGCGCGACGACTGGCCCGCATAAGAT
>NZ_RZSL01000747.1:0-2498 GCF_003997355.1 Mesorhizobium sp. M1E.F.Ca.ET.041.01.1.1
CGAATATGGCGGCTCGGGCATGGCTGACCTCGACTACGACAAGACCTTCGAGGCGCATGACCGCGGCTCGATCCTCGTCTTCGCGGTCTATCAGGCGTTCATCGCCATCGCCGACCGCCGCACCGACGATCTGATCCAGCTTGCCACCGGCGGTACCGGTATCCTGCCGGCAGGCACCTTGCATCCGAGCCTTGTCGAGCGCCTTACCGACGAGGTTGCCAAGACCGCCGGACAGATGCTCAACATGTGCATCCGTGCGCTCGATTATTGCCCGGCCGTCGACATCACCTTCGGCGAGTATCTGCGCGCGCTGATCACTGCCGACCGCGATGCCTATCCGGACGATCCGCTCCATTATCGCCTGGCGTTCCTGGAATCCTTCCGCAAGTGGAAGCTTTTGCCGCGCGACGTGCGCACCATTTCGGAAGAGACGCTCGCCTGGAGCGCGCCGGAAGACCCTTCGCCACCATGGCTGAGCGGGTTGCTGAGCAAGATCGACCTCGGCTGGAACCAGAAGCTGAAGCGCGCCGAGATCTTCGCCCTCAATGACAAAAACCGCTACGCGCTGTGGAAGGCTATGCACAAGGCCTTCGCGTCCAACCCGGTCCTCTACAAGCAGTTCGGCCTGCTGCCCGACCTGCCGCGCTACAATGAGGACGGCACGGTCATGCACGCGCCGAAGAAGGGCGAGACGACTTTCGACATCTACAGCGTGCGGCCGACGCGGCGGGTCGAGCCGGACGGTTCGTTCCGCGTCGAGGTGGTCGCCGTTATCCAGCAGCGGATACCCGTCGCCTTCGACGGCACTGCTGCGCCGCATGGCGTGAACAAGGGCGACGGCTTCTTCTGGTTCCGCGGCGGCGCGACCATCATCATCGACCCGCGCGAAGGCTTTGAGGAGATCCGCTACTCGATCATCAAGAACACCGGCAGCGCGGACCGGCAGAAGCGGCAGGCCGGGACGATGGCGGCAAACTATCTGTCGCCGCTCAGAGCGCTCTATTTCGGCGGCGAGGTGTCGGAACCCTTCGCCCTGCTGCATGCCAGCGACGGAGACGACGACCATGTCTAGAAGGCCTGCGGCAAGGGGAAGGACAGCGGATGTCACGGGTACCGCGGCGACGCGCCCATCGGCCGTCACCGTCCGGCACTATTGCCAGGGCATCGGCGACTGCCACCTGCTCACCTTCACGAAGCCGGATGGCTCGCTGTTCCGCATGCTGATCGATTGCGGCATCCACGTTTCGATCACAGGCGGTCCGGCGCTCGTCGCCGACATCGTCGCCGACCTTAAGAAGGAGACGGGCGGCAGGATCGATGTGCTCGTCGTCACGCATGAGCACTGGGACCACGTCTCGGGGTTCCTGACCGCGAAGGACCTGTTCAAGGATTTTGCCGTCGGCGATGTCTGGATGGCTTGGACCGAAAACCCCGCCGACGCCGAAGCCGTGGAGCTCGACAAGTTCAAGGGCCAGGCGCTCGCAGCGCTGCAAAGCGCGGGCCAGAAGCTTGACGGCATGCAGGGGCTCAACCCTTACATGGCGGGCGTCCGCGACGGTCTGCAGGCCGTGCTCGGCTTCCAGTTCGGCGCGGCCGGGGAACGGGTGCGTTCGGCGCGCAATGCCGCGGCAAAGTTGTCCGCAAAACCATCGCCCACCTATTCGAGCCCGGCGGGGCGCCGCAATCCATCGCGGAACTGCCCAATCTTCGGATTTATGTGCTCGGTCCGCCGCGCGACAAGGCAGCTCTCCGACTGGAGGAAAAGGCGAGCGAGATGTTTCCGCTCGCCAGCGGCGGGCCGTTTGCACGGGCGCTCGCATCCGGGCTGAAGATGAACCAGGCCGACGATCCGACCTATATCGACGAACTCAGCCCCTTCGAACGCAACATCGGCACGCCGCTTTCCGCGGCGCTGAACGGCGACAAGGGCAGCGATCCGGCCGTCGATATAGGCGCTTTTACCAGCAAGCACTATTCCGGGTCGGTTTCGGGCGCGGCACCCATGGAGGATCGCGACCAGTCCTGGCGCCGCATCGACGCCGACTGGATGGCAATTGCCGCCGACCTGGCGCTGCAGCTCGATCGCGGCGTCAACAACACCAGCCTTGTGCTCGCCTTCGAATTCACCGACACCGGCCACGTGTTCCTGTTCCCGGGCGACGCCCAGATCGGCAATTGGCTGAGCTGGAAGGATCTGAAGTTCCAGGTGGGAGCGGCGACCGTCACCACCGCCGACCTTCTGGCGCGCACCGTCTATCTGAAGGTCGCGCATCACGGCAGCCAGAACGCCACGCCGGAAAAGCAGGGACTCGACCTGATAACGAGCCCGGACCTCTCGGCTTTCGTTCCCACCAACAAGCTGGATGCGTTAAAGGTCCATTGGGGCGAGATGCCCTATGGCGCGATCCTGACCACGCTCGAAGCAAAGACCAAGGGCCGGGTCATCCGGGCCGACGATGCCTGGCTGGCGAACGCGAATGGAAAGCCAGCTTTCGCTT
>NZ_RZSL01000748.1:0-2488 GCF_003997355.1 Mesorhizobium sp. M1E.F.Ca.ET.041.01.1.1
GTGCTTGGCAAGCCGCGCCGCCAGCCCCTCACGCGCCTGGCGGGCAAGCTCGGCGGCCTCGGCCTTCTCGGCCGCGTCCTTGTCGGCGGCGTCGGCACCGGTGAAGCGGGGCAGGATCGGGCTGCGGTTCTTCGGATAGTAGGCGCAGCGCATCGCGATCTCGACCGTATTGTCGATCGCTTCGGGCAGGTCCGAGAACAGCCGCGCCATCTCGGCCTGGCTGCGCAGGAAATTGTCCGGCGAGAGCCGCCGGCGGTTATCGGCCGCAACCACCGAACCCTCGGCGATGGCGATCAGCGCATCATGCGCCTCGTAGTCGTCGCGCTTGGAGAAGAAGGCCTCGTTGGTGGCGACCAGCGGCAATTCATGGGTGTAGGCGAGGTCGACCGTCGACTTCTCGACCATGCGGTCATAGCCCTGGACGCGCTCCAATTCGATATAAAGCCTGTCGCCGAACAGCGCTTTCAACGTCAGCAGCCGCTGCTCGGCGAGGTCGCGGCGGTCGGCCTTGAGCGCGCTGCCGATCGGGCCGCGCGGGCCGCCCGTCAGGCAGATCAGGCCATCGCAATGGCCTTCCAGCATCGTGCTGGTCATATGCACCGGTTCGCCGGGCGGCGTCTCCAGATAGACCCGGCTGATCAGCCGGACCAGGTTGGCATAGCCTACCTCGCTGGCGGCGATCAGGACGATCGGCGACATGCCGGGTCCGTGCCGGCGGCGGTCGCGCTGGGCCTCGACCGCCTCGCCGGCAAAGGCGAGATCGATCTGGCAGCCGATGATCGGCTGGATGCCGTCCTTGACCGCCTTCTGGGCAAATTCGAGCGCGCCGAACAGATTGTTGGTGTCGGTCACCGCGATCGCCGGCGCCTGGTCCTTGGCCGCGTGGCCGACGATGGCGCCGAGCTGCAGGGCGCCCTCCAGCAGCGAATAGGCCGAGTGCACGCGCAGATGGATGAAGGTCCGCGCCGGCGCTTCCGGCTGCGCGGCCTTCACGGCTGCTTCGCGCTGCAGCGGGTCGCGTGGAAGTTCATCGGCCATGGGCTTCGTGTCGCTCGAAAGGACTCATCATCGGTGCAGATGTATTGTCCGGGAGCGCGCGATGCGAGTCCAGCGATCGCCTGTGCACAGCAAAGCCGTCAGGCGAATTCCATGATCACCGCGTCGACCGCCAGGCTGTCGCCGGGCTTGGCATTGAGCTTCGACACGGTGAGGTCGCGCTCGGCGCGCAGCACGTTTTCCATCTTCATCGCCTCGACCACGGCCAGCGTCTCGCCGGCCTTGACCTCCTGTCCTTCCGCGACGGCGATCGAAACGACGAGGCCGGGCATCGGGCAAAGCAGCATTTTCGAGGTATCCGGCGGCAACTTCTCCGGCATCAGCCTTTCGAGTTCAGCCGTGCGCGGCAACATGGCTTGAACCGTCACCGACATGCCTTTCCAGGCGATGTGAAACCCGTTCGGCACCGGCCGTATCTGCGCCGCAATTCCTTTGCCATTGACCGCGCCTTGCCAGATCGCGCCGCCCGGCCGCCAGTCGGAAACGACTGTCATGGGCTTGCCGCCATCGATCGAGAGATCGACCTCCATCGGGATGGAGACCATGCCGTCGACGATGCTGACGGGAAGATAGTCCGTGCCGATCTTCGTCACCCAATCGCGCTTGAGATGGCCGGAATGCGGCGCCAGCCGCCCGCCGAGGCGGTCGAGCCGGTCCCGGCGCAGCAGTTCGATCGCGATGGCGATCGCGGCAAACACCGCTTTTTCCTCGCCATCCGGTTCGACTGGCGCGAAGCCATCCGGATATTCCTCGGCGATGAAACCGGTCGACAGCCGCCCCTCGCGCCAGCGCGGGTGCTGCATCAGCGCCGCCAGGAACGGGATGTTGTGCTCGATGCCGTCGACGACGAAGCTGTCCAGCGCCTCGGACATCGCGTCGATGGCTGCCAACCTCGTCGGCGCCCAGGTGCAGAGCTTTGCCACCATCGGGTCGTAGAACATCGAGATTTCGGAGCCTTCGGCGACGCCCGTGTCGTTGCGGATCACGATATCGCCGGACGTGCCCTCTTCCGGCGGCCGGTAGCGCGTCAGCCGGCCGGTCGACGGCAGGAAGTTGCGGAACGGATCCTCGGCATAGAGGCGGCTTTCCACCGCCCAGCCGTTGAGCTTCACGTCGCTTTGCCTGATGCCGAGCTTTTCGCCGGCGGCAATGCGGATCATCTGCTCGACCAGGTCGATCCCGGTGACGAGCTCGGTCACCGGATGCTCGACCTGCAATCTCGTATTCATTTCAAGGAAATAGAAGTTCTTGTCCTTGTCGACGATGAACTCGACCGTGCCGGCGCTCTGGTAGTCGACGGCCTTCGCCAGCGCCACCGCCTGCTCTCCCATCGCCTTGCGCGTCTTGGCGTCGAGGAACGGCGACGGCGCCTCCTCGACCACCTTCTGGTTGCGGCGTTGGACCGAGCACTCGCGCTCGCCCAGATAGAGCG
>NZ_RZSL01000749.1:0-2486 GCF_003997355.1 Mesorhizobium sp. M1E.F.Ca.ET.041.01.1.1
GATCAAAAGCACGTCGCGTCCGGCGACCTCGTTGTCGATGTCGCGCAGCACCCTGACCTCGCCGCTGGTGGTGCCGGCGCCGTAGCTGGAGATGAAGATGAACTCGACCTCGGGCGACAGGCCGACATCATGCATGGCGCGGATGAGATCGGCCGCGAAAACGAACGAGCCTTTCAGGATCGAGATCACCAGCAAGTCGTGGTAGTCGCGCCCGGCGATCTCCTTGGCGAGTTCGAGATTGCGGCGGGCAATCGCCGACGCCGAAAACAGGACCTCGATGTCCTTGCCGCGCACAACTGGCATCAACTACCTTTCCAAAAAGATCGCCCCGGGCGTGTCGAGATTCAGGTCGGGCCGAGCCGGAGTCGAAGACGGGCGCGGAGCGACCAAACTGGGTGGTTTCCGGGAACCGGAACGGAGCGTACTTAAAGTACGCGAGTACCGGAAGCGCAGGAAACCGCCATTTGCAGGCCGGCCTCACCTGAATGTCGACGCACCTAGCCGGCGAAGGTGACCGATACGGCCCTCACGCCGTTTCTAGGCACTTCGAGCCGGCTGGAAAAGCCGAATCTTTCGCCGGGCGCCAGCGAGCGATTGGATGTCCCCAGCCTGTAGCGGATGACATTGCTGGCATTGTCGGTGACTCGGATCTCGAGCGGCGGCAGCGACTGTGCGCTTACCCCGTCATTGGCAGCCTCGCCGTCGACGAACAGGACCGGTTTAAGCCCCGAGGCGTCGATACGCGAGGTGACGCTGGAAATGCTGAACGCGCCCGCGGGCTGCGAGGTCGTCCAGAACGGGCTCTGGCGCACCAGGGCATGTCCGCCCGACACCCAGAAGGCGGCGAGTGCCATGCCGATGCCAGCGATCCAGAAGATCGGGCCGCCGCGCGAGAACCGCGCCGGCGCAGCCTCCGGCTTACGCAGCATGCCCATGCCTTCGATCGGTGGCGTCGAGGAGGTTTGTGGCGGTGCCGACGGCACCGCAGTCGGTTCCGGACGAACAGCGAGACGCGGCAGCACCACATAATCGGCATCGACGATGTCGGCCGGCGTATCGTGCATGACGCGCTCCGGCGCCGCATTTGCCGCCCGAGCGGTCATGATTTCGCCGGAAACAGGGCGCGCGGTTCGTTTCTCAGCCATTACGGCCCCTGTGAGTCTTGGTAGCTTTTGGGTAAACGGAAATGGTTAACGCTTCCCCACCGGAACAGCCGTGAAACGTCGAAAACGAACCGAAATTAACCGGCGATTAACCATGCCGGCCGATGGTCTTTGTAGAGAACAGGCTGGCAGGACGCCGCCCAAGGTTTCAGGTCGCCGAACGTGATCCGCTTTGAAAATGTCGGCCTCCGCTATGGCATGGGTCCGGAGATCCTCCGCGACATTTCCCTGCACATTCCGGAGCGTTCCTTTCAGTTCCTGAGCGGCCCCTCCGGCGCCGGCAAGACGACCTTGCTGCGGCTGCTCTTCATGTCGCTGAAGCCGACGCGCGGCCTGATCACCATTTTCGGCAAGGACCGCTCGCGCATCTCACGCGGCGAGCTGCCGCTGCTTAGGCGCCGCATCGGCGTGGTGTTTCAGGATTTCCGCCTGCTCGACCACATGACGACCTATGAGAACGTCGCGCTGCCTTTGCGCGTGCGCGGGCGCGAGGAGGCAGGCTATCGCACCGACGTGACCGAACTGCTGAAATGGGTCGGCCTCGGCGACCGCATGCATGTGCTGCCGCCGGTCTTGTCCGGCGGCGAGAAGCAGCGCGCGGCGATCGCGCGGGCGTTGATCGAGCAGCCGGAAATCCTGCTGGCCGACGAGCCGACCGGCAATGTCGATCCGCCGCTGGCGCGCCGGCTGCTGAGGCTGTTCATCGAGCTCAACCGGCTGGGCACGGCCGTGGTCATCGCCACTCACGACCTTGGCCTGATGGAGCAGGTCGATGCGCGACGCATGATTCTCGCCGGAGGAAGGCTGGATGTCTATGACTGATCTTCCAGCCGATCACCTGCACGAGGAAGCCGTCGACACGATGCCGACTATGCGGCGCGTCCAGCGCAAAATGGCGCCGATCGTGCCGGCGCAGAATATCGCCGGCCGGGCGCTGGTGCTGGTCATCGCCATCATGACCTTCCTGTCCTGCCTGACCTTCGGCGCCGTGACGCTGGTGCGCGACACCGCCTCGGTGTGGGAGAACCAGATCTCGCGCGAGGCGACGATCCAGATCAAGCCGGTCGAAGGCCTCGACATGGAGGCAGCCCTCGCGCAGGCCTCGCAGATCGCAAGCGAATTCCCTGGTGTGAAGGGCACGAAGATCGTCGACCGCGATGCGACGGCGCGCCTTTTGGAGCCGTGGCTGGGCACCGGCCTCAACATCGATGAGCTGCCGGTGCCGCGCCTCATCGTCGTCACCATCGACGAGGCCAGCCCGCCCGACTTCGCCGCCATGCGCGCCGCGATCACCCCCAAGCTGCCGAGCGCTGCGCTCGGCAG
>NZ_RZSL01000074.1:0-16974 GCF_003997355.1 Mesorhizobium sp. M1E.F.Ca.ET.041.01.1.1
GGGCTGTCGATCGTCGCGATCGCCATCTTCCTCGACAGGCTGTCGAGGGGCGCGCTGCAGCGCAGCCGGGCACCCGGCAGTGCCGTCGCAGGCCGATGACGATGGTCCCGAACATCGGACCGCCGATCAGAGGCAAGCGTCACGGCGGCGACCGATCAATGCCTCGCTTTCAGAAATCGGGCTTCTCGCAGAAGCGAATGGCGGTCGTGCCCGACCTCCTTTATCAGCTTACAGGCTTCAGCCTCCGAGATTCCTGCTTTTTCTTTCAACAGGGCGACCAACTGTTTGTCATCAGTTCGGACTTGAGAACCATCTCGGACTTGAGAACCATCTCCGACGTGTTCTCTCATATGCCATCCTCCTGGAACCAAATCGGGAGGGCACGCTGAACGTTTCATCAAATGTCGGTGTCTGAGCGCGAAATGCCTGCGGCTACCGCCATCAGAGCCAATGACAGGCGGAACGATTTTCCACGTTTGCGCTTTCTGGGTGCATGGCTCCGATACCGCCAGTCGAACCGCCCCTGCTTTCTGAAGGTAGCCCCGACCGCGCCCTCAACTGCGAGGTCGCCCTTGAGCCCGCGTTTCAGGCATTGGTGAAGGCCTCCGTTGTTAAAGGCTGGTCGGCGCAGGAAGTCGCGGAAACGCTGCTCAAACTTGCAACAGAACATGCAGAAACGATTATGGGGCGGCAAAGAGTGGCCGCGCGATTATACCGTTGGCGCGTCAGCAGCTTGGTAGATATGTACGTTAGCCAATTTCTTGGCAGATTTAGGTGAATGGCCCGGCGAGAGCGCGCCCCAAATGCGCGTCGTAAAAGGCGCTGCGCGGACGCCTCAGACACAATTCAGAAACACTCCAGAAAAACTTCAGAAATCATTCGAGCGTAGAATTGACCGGAGAGGGTCGATCATCGGCTGCAGCACTGCGGCACCTTGTTCGGATTGGCGACAAGCGATGCAAAGGTTCTCGATCACCCTGATAAGTGCGTTGCTCGGTATTTCGCTCGTCACCGGCCCGGTTGAGGCCGGCGGGGCAAAGGTTACGACGACCCGCGCCGAGCGCTGCGCCAATCTCAGCCGCCAGGTTGACGAAGCCCTCGAAACCCATGCTGCGGCAACGCAGGTCACCGCGGCGAAAGCACTGCAAAGGAAGGGAAACCGGTTCTGCGCCAACAAGAAGGAGGCGCAGGGAATCCGGACGCTCGCAAAAGCCCTGAAGCTGCTTGGCGTGACACCGGCCGATCCCGATGCAGTGACACCCAAAACCGACCTGCATAGCAAGGAGAAAAAACCATGAAAAAGTCCCTCCTCTCCGCCCTCGGCCTCGCCGTTGCGCTCGCTTTCTCCATGCCGGTCCCCGGCAACGCAGCAGCGACGACGACCGCCGCTCCGGCAGCCACCGCTCCGGCGAAGGCTGCACCGAAGAAGGTTGCCACCAAGAAGGTCTGCAAGCCGACCAAGAAGCACAAGTGCCCGGTGAAGCACAAGAAGCACACTGCGAAGGCTGCGGCGGCCAAAACAGCAGCGCCCAAAACAAGCTATTGAGCTTCGCCGTGTTGTGAAAAGGCCGTTCCATCTGCACTCACCTGGGACGACCTTTTTTCTGTCGTGACTGAGGTGGCTGGCCCAGTGGTCCAGTAGCCTCTCTCGGGCCGGAGGCGAGCTTGGCCGGTCCTGCGATCCCGGTCATGGCGCCACCGGCCAGCATAGCGCCTCCCTCGACAGGACAGTCCACCCCTGCCACGCTGCCCGCATGGAGAATCTTGGCCCGACCGAACTCAAGCTGATGCAGGGCCTGGCCCAGGAGGTGACGGCATTGCGGCCGGAGCTGCTGAACGGCGACGCGACCGTCGGTGAGCTGGCCTGGGTCTGGGCCAAGGATTTCGACGCGCTCAACCCTTCCTGGCGGCACCGGCTGTGGTTCACCGACGGCCGGCTGGCCGCGTGGGGCTGGGCGCATCTGCCTTACCGGATCCCGCGCGGCGACGGCACATTCCGAGAGAGCAAGACGGCCAACCTGCTTTGGCAGGCGCATCCGGGCCGCGCGGCGCTGCTTGCCGAAATCCTGGACTGGTATGACGATGTCGCGGGCGGCGTCGACCGGCTGCTGACGGTGCAGTCCGCGGACGCCCAGGCGCAGGCAATCGTCGGCGCGCATGGCTATGCCTTCGACGCCGAAGCCGGTTCGGACAACGGCTCCTGGGTGCAATTCAATACAAGGGAGTTGACGGACGTGCCGTACCCAGTGCTGCCCGAGGGGTTCCGGTTTCTTACCGCCGGAGACGTCGCGGCGGCGGACGCGGTCAAGGCGCATCGGGACGCGTGGCATCTGTCCGCCTTCACCGAGCATGCGTTCGAACGGGTGCGGCGGACCTGGCCGTATCGGGCCGACCTGCATGTGCTGGTCGCCGCGCCCGACGGCACGCTGGCCGCGACCGCGATCATCTGGCTGGACGAGGCGACGCAAACCGCCGAATTCGAGCCCGTCGGCACGCACCGGGATTTTCGGCGACGCGGGCTCGGCACCGCGCTGCAGCTCCACTTTGCGCCCCCCGGTATCTCACTGATGTCGAACACTGGCCCCTCACTTGCAGCCGGTTGCGACGTGCCAATCCAGCTGCACATGCTATGGAGAATTCAGCACCAAGCGGAGTCGAAACCATGGCCCTGACCAATCGAGACATCGTCGAGCTGACGGCATGGCGCCGCAAGCTGCACCGGCAGCCGGAGATCTCGAACGAAGAGGAGAAGACGGCCAAGGAGGTCGTCGACTTCCTCGCCGACACGGGGCCGGACAAGGTGCTGACCGGATTGGGCGGCCATGGCGTGGCGGCGGTCTATGACAGCGGGCAAGCGGGGCCGACAGTGCTGTTCCGTTCGGAGCTCGACGCGCTGCCGATCCACGAGCTTTCGGGCGTCGAGCATTCATCACAGGTGCCGGGCAAGTCGCATATGTGCGGCCATGACGGGCATACCGCGATCCTCGCCGCGCTCGGCCGCCAGTTCGGGCGCCAGAGGCCGGCGCGCGGCCGCGTCGTTTTGATGTTCCAGCCGGCGGAGGAAACCGGCAATGGCGCTGCCGGCGTCGTCGCCGATCCGTGCTTTTCTGAGATCGCGCCGGACTTCGCCTTCTCGCTGCACAATCTGCCGGGCGTACCGTTCGGCGAAGTGCGCCTCAAAACCGGCGTGGTGAACTGCGCCTCGCGCGGCATGCGCATCATGCTCGAAGGCAAGACCGCGCATTCCTCCATGCCCGAGACCGGCACCTCGCCGATGCTGGCGGTGAGCCAGTTGATGCCGCAGTTGCCGGCGCTCGGGCGCGGCACCTTCGCCGATGACGATTTCGGCATGGTGACCGTCACCCATGCCTCGATGGGTGAAGCCGTGTTCGGCATCGCGCCCGGATATGCCGAGGTGTGGGCGACGCTGCGCACAAGGCACGACGAGCGCATGGCGGAACTGGTCGCCGCCGCCGAGGCGCTGGCCACGAAGATCGCGGCCGAGCATCGCCTTGCCGTGCGCTTCGACTATCACGAAATCTTCGTCGCCAGCGTCAACGCGCCGGATGCGGTGGAGCATCTCAACCGCGCTCTGGATGAGGAAGGTGTTTCGCGCGGCGAGGAATCCCTGCCTATGCGCGCCTCGGAGGATTTCGGCATCTTCGGCCACAATGCCAAATCGGCGATGTTCTTCCTCGGCGCCGGCGAACGCTACCCGGCGCTGCATAATCCGGACTACGACTTTCCGGACGACCTGATCCCGATCGGCTCGAAAATCTTCATGCGTACGGCGCGCAATCTGCTCGGGTGAGTGGCTTGAAGGAATGGCGCGCCAAAATGCGTTCTAAAGCGCGTCGCGATCTTTCAGATTCGCTCCATGCGCTTTAGGTTTTGAGTCTACGCATGTCTTCGTCCCGAAACCGGTTCCCACTTTCGGGAGACATGCTTTAGGCTCGCAGTGGACGGCCCGAGCCCGGGGGGCATTTTGGAATGAAAAGCCCGCCAGCCGAAGCCGGCGGGCAATCGCCCCCTACCCCAAGAAACAGACGCCTTTATCAGGCGTCGGCTGGATGGCCCGCCAATGGATGATCCAGCGTTCCCACACCATGAAGATTACGCCTATCGGGGGACAAGCGCTGTAGCTCAGCCGCAACAGCACAGGGGATTTGCAGGCTCCGCGTCGCGATCCAATGCGTCACGCGCTGCCCCTCCTTGGCGCAGATATTGTTATGCCGGCTCACCGCTTGTATGAGCGGGGATGACCTCGATCTCCCGTCTCGCCGCGCTCGTACTGCTTGCGGCCATCACGTTCGCCACGCTCTCACCTATCCAAATGCGGCCGCATCTGAGTGACGCGAATGTGGAACGCGCCCTGGCCTATGCCCTGTTCGGCCTTGCCCTGGCCTTCGGATTCCGCGCGCGCCTGATGCAAGCAATGCTGTTTGTCTGCGCCGTGGCCGGCGTGTTGGAACTGCTCCAGGCGATCGATCCAGGCCGGCATGCTCGACTGCAAGACGCACTTCTCAAAGCAGCGGCCGGCCTCATAGGGATTGCGCTAGGAAGGCTCATCCTTGCAGCCGCGA
Source organism: Mesorhizobium sp. M1E.F.Ca.ET.041.01.1.1 (assembly GCF_003997355.1). Lineage (NCBI taxonomy): Bacteria > Pseudomonadati > Pseudomonadota > Alphaproteobacteria > Hyphomicrobiales > Phyllobacteriaceae > Mesorhizobium > Mesorhizobium sp. M1E.F.Ca.ET.041.01.1.1. The sequence continues at coordinate 4,584 of NZ_RZSL01000074.1, forward strand.
AGAGGGCCGCCACACGCCGCAATCCAGGCAACCGCAACCGTCCTATAAGCCCCACTTGATCGAGACACCCACTTGATCGCGACAATTATCGGCCGTGTTCATCCAAGCCGTCGAAATGCGCGTGCATGGCTCGCTGGCCGATATTCGGACTGCCCGGTTCTTCCTCATCGCAGCCGTCTGCTTGTCGGAAGAGGAGTTCTGTGTTTTCTCCGGCAGACTTTAGGAGAGGCTTGAGAATGAGATTCGCAATGGTCGTCGCATTCGCCGCGGCGTTGGCGGGATGTGTGACCTCTCCGGTCGACTATGGAGCGAAGCTTTCGCAGCAGGACCCGAAATGGGCCTCGCCGGAATGCCAACAAGCCCGCATGGCGGCTTCGGACTACGCCGCCCGCGAAAAGGAGCACCCCGGCTGGGGCTTCGGCGTCCTGCTCGGCCCGTACAGCATGGGGATGGTAGCGGCGGTTAAGGAGCACGAGCAGCAGCAGCGACGGCTTCTCGCCCGCCAGATGCATCTGCAGTGCTCAAGCCAGCCACTGCCGAAGGAACTGGATTTCGATCCGGCAATCTACGCGCCAAAGAAGGCGCACTATCCGTAGCGCCCCTGATTTTTACTCCGGCCGCCATTCCCTTGCCGCTTCCATGCCAAATGAATAGGTGAGGATCGCCACGCCGGTTTCGGTAGCGACGTGGCTCGACAGTTTCAGCCTTGAAGGAGGCTGCCCCGTCTCGAATAGGCGCAGGCCTTCGCCCAGAACCAGCGGGTGGATCATCAGCGTCAATTCGTCGACAAGTCCACGCCGCATCAGCGTGCGCAGCAGATTACCGCTGCCGAACATGACGAGCGTCCTGTCATGATTTTGCTTGAGCTCGCGCACCTGCACCTCGCCGGCGAGCAGCGTGGAATTCTCCCAGGCAAGCGCATAGCCCGTGTCACGCGAAACGACGAATTTGCGCGCATCGGTGAGCGCCCTGGTCATCGGACTGGCAGGCCGGCGCACAGCCCAGCCTTCGTAGAGGTCCTCATAGGTCATCCGGCCGGCGAGCAGCGACCATCCGCCGACCATGTAGCTGCCGATGACCTCCTGCATCTTCGGGTCGCTGCCCGGGTTGCCCCAGCCGCCATGTTCGAAGCCGTTTCGGATGTCTTCATCGGCGCGCGCGGGCGCCTGGTACACACCGTCGAGCGTCAGATGCTCGATGGCGACAATCCGTGCCACTCCCGTCACCTTTTCGTCCAAGCGGCAAGCAGCGGCCCTTCGCCGCCATAGACCGGGTCCTTTTCCGGGCGACCTACCCTGGGGATGGTGCGCAGCGCCTCTTCGTGCTGTTCGGCACGCGTGCACAGATCGTATGTGCCGAAGGGCGGATAGGCCCCCACGACCAGCAGATCGGCTGACGAGGACAGGCGCTGGTGGCCAGTGCCGGCCGGCAGGATCGCCACGTCGCCAGCCTTGACGTCAAGCACCTTGCCCTTGTTGCCGCCGAAGCGCACCTCGGCCGTGCCGCGCGCGACGCCCAGCACTTCGTGGATGCGCGAATGGTAATGGACATAAGCGAAGATGCCGTTGCGCCAGCCGTCGCCCCAGCCATTCGTGCTGAAGAGATCCTCGAAGACGGACGCCGGATCTACGCCGTCCGGCAGCGTCACGGCGCCAGGATAGACGAGCATCGGCCAGCGCGGATGGTTGGGCACAAGGCCGTCATCCTGGAAGCGGAAAGTGAGCGGTTCCAGCTGCTCGACAAGTTCCGCAAGTTTCGCCGCTCCTGGCATGCCGTGACCTTTCCGTCCGCCCCTCGCTCAAGGCGGTCGGCTTGCGGATGGACTCGCAAGGCACGGCCGCCTAGCCGGCTCGATTGCCGACCGGTCTCAACCAGTGGCGGCGCGCTTTGTTCCCGGACTTGTCGCTCGCACCCTGCGGCGGAGCAAGAGCTCGATGGCCAAAAGCGAAACGCTGCGAGCGCATGTCTCCTAGACCTCAAGCATGACCTTGATGGCGCGGCGCTCGTCCATGGCGCGGTAGCCTTCGGCCGCCTCGGCCAGCGGCAGCTTGAGGTCAGCAGCAGGCTGCGATCCGCGCGGCGTGTCAGTCCGGCAGCGCGTTGGAGCGCGGATGCTTGTCGGCCTCGGTCGAGACCGTCACCTTCTCGCCGGACCTCGAGAACGCGTAGAGCGAGCCCCGGTAGCCCGGCATGGAGAAGGCCACGGAGTCGCGGTCGGCAAGGCCCATGACGACCCGCTGCGGATCGCCTTCCCCCTTCGGCGCGAAGGTGGCGGTAACCTCCAGGAGACCGCCGTCGGTTGGAACGTAATAGACCACCATGTCGAGGCGTCCGTTGTGCAGGCTGCCGGCTTCGATGGGGCGTCCGATGGTGGCTTCCTCGGCAAGGGCGGGCGTCGCCATGAACAGCGCGGCCAGAAGCGATGCGCTCAGTGTCCTGCGGATCATCTTCGTGTCTCCTCTTTGATAGATTGTGATCGAACTCTATACCATATAGATGTCGAATGAAATCTAAAAAAGAGAGACATTTAGTCCGCGGCAAGCCGCCGCACCGATCGCACGGCGAGCCGCCCATCTCGCATCTCCTCTTGATAGATTGCGTTCGGTTTCTAATTGAGATATAGATTTAGCACGCAATCTAAATAAGGAGATCGATGATGCGCGTGAGCCGCATTCAGGCTGAGCAGAACCGGCAAACCGTGATCGACGTGGCCAGCCGGCTTTTTCGGGAGCACGGTTTCGACGGCATCGGCCTCAAGGATCTGATGAAGGGCGCCGGGCTGACCCAAGGCGCCTTCTACAAGCAGTTCGCGTCGAAGGAGGACCTGGCTGCACAGGCGTCCAAGCGGGCGATGGAGAGCGCTGCCCACCGATGGGCGGCGGCGACGGCAGCAAACCCAAGCGATCCGTTCGGGGCGGTGATCGAGTTCTACCTCAGTATGGACCATCGCGGAGAAAGGATGGACGGGTGCCCGGTTGTAGCGCTCGGTTCGGATGCCGCCAGGCAGGGGACCGACGTGAAGGCGTCGTTCGAAGCCGGCATTAAGGGGTATCTCGAAATCATCGGCCGTTTGATTGGCGAGACCGACGGCGAGAAGCCCAATGGCAAAGCCATGGCCGTTCTCTCGACGATGGTCGGTGGGCTGATGTTGTCGCGCGTCGTCAACGACCCCGACCTCGCTCAGGCCTTTCTGGATGCGGCGACCGAACAGGTTCGCGACACCGTCGCCGCTTGACCGGCGCCGGTCTGGGCGTCTCAGATTGATAGGAGCATAGATGCGACGGATAGTCGTCACGGGCATGGGCGCGATAACGCCCCTGGCCGCGAATGTCGAAACATCGTGGTCGCGCCTCCTGGCGGGCCGCTCGGGCATCCGCAGGCTCGCGGATGAAATGGTGGGAGATTTGCCCGCCAAGATCGGCGGCGTGGTTCCATCCCTGGAGGAAGACCCCGAAGCCGGCCTCGATGCGAATGCCTTCCTAGCTCCGAAGGATCAGCGCAAGATCGACCGCTTCATTCTCTTGGCGCTGGCTGCGGCGGAAGAGGCGCTTGCTCAGGCGAGATGGAAGCCGGCCTCGGAAAAGGAGCGGCTCCGCACCGCGACGATCATCGCTTCCGGTATCGGAGGCTTCCCTGCCATCACCGAGGCGGTGCGGACAGTCGACCAGCGCGGCGTTCGGCGTCTTTCGCCGTTTACCGTGCCGTCTTTCCTGGTGAATCTCGCGGCTGGCCACATCTCGATCCGCTATGGCTTCAAAGGTCACATCGGCGCACCGGTGACGGCGTGCGCCGCCGGCATCCAGGCGATCGGCGATGCGGCCCGCATTATCCGCGCCGATGAAGCCGACATCGCCGTGTGCGGCGGCACTGAAGCTTGCATGAATGTCGTCAGCCTGGGCGGCTTTGCAGCGGCACGCTCGCTTTCGACCTCCTTCAATCACCGTCCCGACCAAGCCTCCCGTCCGTTCGACGTCTCGCGGGACGGCTTCGTCATGGGCGAAGGCGCCGGCGTCCTGGTCATCGAGGAATTGAACCATGCGCTTGCGCGCGGCGCCGAACCGCTCGCCGAAGTCGTCGGCTACGGCACGACGGCGGATGCGCATCACGTCACGTCCGGTCCCGAGGACGGCGACGGCGCGCGCCGTGCCATGGAGATCGCCATTGCCCAGGCCGGCATCTCACCGCGCGAAATCCGGCATCTCAACGCGCATGCAACCTCCACGCCCGTGGGCGACCTGGGCGAAATCGAAGCGATCAAAAGGGTCTTCGGCACGGATTTCTCGATCGCCGTCAGCGGAACCAAGTCGGCGACCGGACACCTGCTCGGCGCCGCCGGCGGGCTTGGCGCGATCTTCACGATCCTGGCGCTCAGGGACCAGGTGGCGCCGCCCACCCTCAATCTGAGCGCCCTCGATCCGGCAGGTGACGGGATCGACTTCGTGGCGAACCGGGCCCGGCCGATGGAGATGGACTACGCGATCGCCAACGGCTTCGGCTTCGGCGGCGTCAACGCCAGCGCGCTGTTTCGCCGCTGGGACGGACACGGCGTGAACGATCGAGCCGCTCCCGGCTGACGCTTTCGCTCGGACCTTTCCTGTTTCTCCAATTCAACCCAACGCAAAGAAAGTGACCTCCATGAACAAGACCAGTCCTGGCGTCACCATCGTCACAGGGGCATCCTCCGGCATCGGGCATGCAACGGCCAAGACCCTGCAGAATGCGGGCTTTCGCGTGTTCGGAACCAGCCGTCGCGCGGTCTCCAAGAAATCCGACGGCCTCACCATGCTGACCTGCGACCTGACCGACGACGCGTCCGTGGCGAAAATGGTCGACGACGTGCTGGCCGATGCGGGGCGCATCGACCTGCTTGTCAACAATGCCGGAATGGGCCTGTTCGGCGGCGCGGAGGAATCCTCGACCGCACAGGCTCAGGCTCTGTTCGACGTGAATGTCTTCGGCGTCATCCGGATGATCAACGCGGTGCTGCCGTCGATGCGGCGTCAAGGAAAGGGCAGGATCGTCAACTTGAGCTCGGTGCAGGGGTTCATCCCCGCCCCCTATTTCGCGCTTTATTCGGCGACCAAACATGCCGTTGAAGGCTATTCCGAATCGCTCGACCACGAACTGCGACCGTTCGGCATTCGCGTCGCGTTGGTTGAGCCTGCCTATACCCGCACGTCGTTCGAAGACAATCTCGCCAGGCCGGACCACTTGCTTGAGATCTATGACGCCGCGCGCGCCGGCATGACTATTGCCGTTCGGAAGGCGATGGAAAAAGGCGACGCGCCCGAAGTGGTGGCCAACACCGTTTTGGCGGCTGCGACCGACCCCACTCCGAAGCGGCGCTATGCGGCCGGAAAAATGGCGCGCCAGGTCAGTTTCCTGCGCCGTTTCGTCCCGGCATCCGCATTCGACAAGAGCCTGCGAAAGCAGCTAGGCCTGCCGGCCTGACGTCCAAGCCGGCGGGAGCTTTAGCCGGCGATGGATCGTCGAGGCGCTGCGGCACAGGGGCCGAGGCTTGCCGCGGTTGGAACGACGGCCTTTGAGCTGATACAGACGCTCGCCCTTGGGGCGCGGCGCGACGAATTCAGGCGAGGCTCCTTAAGCCCTTGTTTGACGCATGTCATTCACCCAAAACCACCGCGCACCTTTGGCGACATTCACGCTCAGGCAGCGCTGCCGGTACGGCGCAATGGGCGCCCCGCGGGATCAAAGGCGGCTTCAGCGGCGGCGGAGTTGTCGAAATGCCTCGGTTCGAAGGCAAGCGCATCACGCATCGGAAGCGCCGCCGAGAAGAGAAAGCCCTGCGCAATCATGCAATCGAGCGACCGCAGGATCAGGCGATCGGCGTCGGTTTCCACTCCCTCCGCCATGACTTCTATTCCCAGCGTTCGCCCGAGATCGATGACAGCCTTGACGAGAGCCTGATCTTCAACGGACCTGGCGAGATCGCGAACAAAGTTCTTGTCGATCTTGATCTTGCGGATTCGGCTGTCTTTCAGCGAAACCAGGGTCGAGAAGCCGGTGCCGAAATCATCCAGCACGATCGATATGCCCGCATCCGCCAGGCGCTCCAACTTTTCGTCGACCCTGTCGCGATCCACAGGCGCTTCTTCCGTGATCTCTATCTCGAGCATGGCCGCGGGGACATTCTTCGTCTTCAGGCTGTCCAATATCATGTCATCGACATTGCCTGCCTCGAGCTCGCGCGGCGACAGATTCATCGCGACCCGAAGATCCTGACGCCCATTTCTCATCAGCTCCTCGACCATGGAGCAGCAATTGAGGAATACCGTCTCCGTCAGCAGGGAAAGCAGACCGGTTTCACGCGCCGCGGTGACGATCTCGGGCGGGGGAATGGCCCCATGGACCGGGTGCTGCCACCGCAGCAGCGCTTCGAAGCCGACGACCGCATGGGTATCCAGCCGCACGATGGGCTGGAACCATGAGCAGAGAGCGCCTGCTTCGATCGCCCCGCGCAGATCGCGCTCGATGCAGTGCTTGCGTTCGAGCCCATGGTCGAGTTCGGCATCGAAGAGACAGTATTCGTTCCTGCCGCTGCGCTTGGCCGCGTAAAGCGCGAAATCCGCCCGCAGCAGCATCTCCGTCAATCGCGGTTTGTCCGACACATAGATACCGATCGACGCGCCGACGCGCACCGAATTCAACGCCGGATCCGGATTGGCTATGGCCGCGATGATCGAGGATGCAAGCCCGTCGGTCGAATGCGGAGACCGGCCGGCGGGAAAAAGCAGCACGAACTCGTCGCCGCCGATGCGCGCGATCGTTGCCCCTGTCGGCGCGTGCTTCTCTATCCTGCGCGCGACCCTGACCAGCAGGTCGTCCCCGATATTGTGACCATAGGTGTCGTTGACGGATTTGAAGCCGTCCAAGTCGATCAGCATGGCCACGAACGGACCGTCGGAAAGCCCGAGCTGGCCGATAGCCTGCTCGAGCCCATACCTGTTGAGCAATTCCGTCAGCGGATCCCGCCTGGAGTTCCGTTCCATCCGGGCGGCGAACTCCCTCGCCTCGTATTTGAGGCGGCTCGTCTCCCGGAAGCGCGCCTGTCCGAGAAGCGAGCCCCTGACCATTCCCGCGAGAAAGAGCAGGACCGTGAAACCGAGGACGTAGTTTTCGACATCGCCCTTCGCCAGCACGCATCCGGCGGTGACCAGAAGCGGCAGCGTCATGAAGTTGATCGAAGCCGGCGCGTATGATGCTCCGTAGGTGACTGAACCGGCCGACAGACCCGCAAGAACGACCAAATAGAGCGGCGCCTGTGGAGTGGTGTATCCGTTCGTCAGCACGGCCAGAAAAGACCATGCGATACCCGACGCCAGAGCCAGCATCCCGTAGAGAGAAAGTCGGGCACCGACCGGCTTCAACCCGCCATCGGGCCCACCATCGGGGACATCCGATTGGGCAAGCGCAAGTCCTATGCGAGCGCCGTTTATCAGGCTGACCGCCGCAAACCACAGCACCGCCGCAAGGCCGCCACCCGAAAGCATCTGCACCGCCAGGACCAGGGCCGAGAGGACCGTACCGACGGGCATCGAAACGAAGAGCCCCACCCTGAGATCGGCGAGCTGATCCCGCAGGATTCCCGCTTCCACGGATTCGCTTTGCCCCTGGGGCACGGAATCTGGACCAGCCTGCTTGGAATATTTCATGCCAAATGGCTAAGCGAGTGGAATGAAAATCACGTTAAGGATTTCAGCAGCTTACGGGGCACCGGGTAGAGATGGGCGAGCAGGCCCCCGGCGGGCTCTTCGCCGTCGGAGTTGAGGCTGCCCGCAGGTTCGGCCGAACGGATCGTCCCGACCCTGCCCCGCTGCTTCGATTGGTAGAAGGAAGCTGCCAAATCGACCGAAGCTGCCGGCGCGCCACTGAAATCGGGCGCGCGTCACGGCGGTCGAGGTAGCGTCCGACGCTGGACCGGTCGAGATCAGTGCGGCGCGCCGTCTGACGAGTGCAGAAGTCTCCAGGTCAAGCCGATGCGACCATCGAATTTCGATGCAAAATGTTCGGCAGCGACGTCCTCCAAGCCGTCATCGACAAGAGCCTCCACGCTTCGCCGCATCAAGGCGAGCTGCATCTCGCGAGCGTGCTCCACGTCCGTCTCCCTCATTATTTCGGTGACGTGGTAGGCGACAACAGGCTGGCCAAGGCAAGACAGAAGTGCGTTCGCTTCGGCTGTCACCGCTGTAACTGCTTCTTCGATCTTCATTTTGGCGCTCCTCATCGACTTCGATGCTTGCGCCTCCCCGTGAGACGACGGTGTCCCGTCGCTTTTTTGGTCGGCCGCCTGCAGGCGAACATCTCAGGTGCGCCGGTGCGACGACTCTTTTCCTGTTCAGGCTCCCGGAGCGACTCACCGTTTCGCTCCAAAGTCAGTATCCTCCAAGATCGAATTAAAGGCGATCGGATAGTTAATCGATGGTTAACGGAGACGATCGCATCTTAAGCGATCAGCGTTCGGGCAATCCCGCCTGAATCAAGGCTTCGACCACCTTGTCCGCCCATTCCGGCGTGTTCCGAAAGATAGGCAGCGACCGGTATCGCTCGATCGTGAAGCCCGGTTGGGCGGTGAGCAGCTTTTGCGCGGCCCAGCGGGCGGTCTCCAGGTCGCCGCTCATCGCCGACCAGGCCGCGAGGTATCGATAGGACATGATGATGTCGGGATGGGCGGCGATCACCTCGCGGGCGATGGCGACGGCCTGGGAAAGGGAACCTGTCTTGGCCAGGGCTGTGGCCATTCCCAGTCTCATGTTGAATGCGAACGGATCCATCGGGCTCAGCGTCATCGCCCGCTGGAACCGTTCCGGCGCGCGGACGGCTTCGTCCTTGTAGATAGCGATCCAGCCATGGCGTGCCCATGCCCAAGCATTGTTCGGATCGAGCGCGAGCGCTCGTTCGATGAAGGTGGTGGCGCGCTCCTGCTCGCCGCACATGCTCAATGCCGATCCGGCGGCGGCCAAAGCGGTTGGATCGTCGCCTATCGAGCCCGCGGCTTCGACCGCCGCCCGCGCCCTTTCCAGCTCCCTTTCCGGCTGCTCGGCCCACAGATACGCCGCGTTCGAGGCGCGGCACCATGCTAGAAGCGCATGCGCGCGACCATAGGCCGGATCGATGGCAATCGCTCTCTTGAGCAGCTCTATTGCCTGGTCGTTGGTGTCCTTGCGGCGGCCCCAAATGTTCGGATAGGCGCGCATAACGAAATCATAGGCCCGCAGGCTGGTCGGCGGCTTGCGCCTGGCAAGCTCGATCTCGGCGCCGCGGATGGCCGGATGCATGGCGCCGGCCACCTGCGCCGCGATCCTGTCCTGGAACTCGAAAACGTCCTCGGTCGCGCCCTCGTAGCGCTCGGACCACAATTGTGTCCGAGTGTCGGCATCGACGAGCTGCACGGAAATGCGCAGCCGGTCGCCGCCCCGCCGAACCGTGCCTTCGACCACGTAATTCACGCCGAGTTCCCGGCCGACCTCGCGCACGTCGGCGAAGCGTCCCTTATAGGTGAAGGCGGACTGGCGTGCGATGACGAAGAAATCCCGGATGCGCGAAAGCGCGGCGGTGATCTCCTCGACAACGCCGTCGGCGAAATACTCGTCCTCCGCCCCGCCGAGATTGTCGAAAGGCATCACCGCCACCGATGGCTGGTCTTGCGGTCTCGCGGGCGTGGCGACAGGCTGGGCGGTGTCGCGCGTCGACGCGGTCGGGCGATTTCCGCCCCGCGTTTGCAGCGACGCCGCCAGTGACTGCGTCTGCGCCTCGGGCTCCACGCCCAGATACTTCTTCAGCGCCGCGCGGCAGGTCTCGAACTGACGCAAGGCCGCGTTTTCGTGGCCCCTCGCTGCATGGATGCGCATCAATGCCCGGTGCGCAGGCTCCGCGGTCGGATCCGAGGCAAGCAGCCTTTCCGCCAGCCGTTCGCAAGCTGCTTCATCCGCGGATCCGGTTTCGGGCGGCGCAAGGCTCAGGCGCTCCACCAGCTGCTGCGCCTTCTGCCGGTATCTCACCTGATACGGGCTGAACCATTCATCCAGGCCGTCGGGAATGGCTTCGGCCGCAAGCACATCGCCACGGTAGAGGTCGGCGGCGCAGGCGAGGTCCGCCGTCCCGCTCTCGGCGAGCTGGCGCTCGAAGAGCCAGATATCGGCTTCGTCCGGGCCGGCGGTCAGCGCCACCGTTTCCTGATCCCCGTCGATGGAAATGGCCGCATTGGCGGCGGCGGGAAACCATCGCCTGATGTCGGCCAGCGCCTGGCGCAGGCTGTTGCGCGACTGCGCATCGCCCCGTCCCGGCCAAAACCCTTCGCAAAGCCGTTCGCGAGGGTGGCCGCGGCGACCCGCCAGGACCAGGGCGGCAAAGAGAAGCGCCGACTTGCGCGTTGCGAAGCGGACGGGCTGCCCCTCTGCCGAAGTCACTTCGAGACCGCCAAGCAACCGGATGCGCACGACGCCCCTCCGAATTTCGAACGCGCCGGCAGAATAGCATCTTCGCCGGTCGATTTAACGTGGATTTAACGGCGGCCCGCCGGACTTCCCACAATGGTTCACGCCCCGCTGAACAGCCGCAAATCGCCCGTGTGGCAAGCTGCGACCGTCATCTGGAACGGGAGAGCAAAATGGCTCACACGGACACTCACGCGGAGACCCGCGCATCGAAATACCGGCTGCTTGGGGCAGCGTCGAACAGCATGGCGACAGCAGTCGCTGCCTTCACGGCCTGGCGGCGCACGATCGCAGGGCGCAGGGCGTTGGCAGACCTGACGCCCGATCAGTTGAAAGATATCGGCTGCTCAGAGTCCGGTCAGCGAAAGTTCGTCGTAGGAGCCAGCCTCTGGACCAATCTGATGTCGATGAGGTGAGGTCGGCGAAATTCGAAGGACCGGCGGCGCGACTGCCTGGGTGTGCCGATCGGCTGCCGGCGCGCCTGCCCCGGTCGCGTCCTCAACGCGAGGGCAGTAGAGAGACCTTCACCCGTGGTGCGAAGAAACAGCGCAAATAGGGCTGATTGGTTATGACGTAGTTGTTCTCGCAGATATGGTATTGGTCGTCCGGCGATTCCTGCACCCGGTCTCGCGGGATGTTGAAATCATCGGGCAAATAAACGTAGCCGCCGTCGACCCGGGACTGCACCGACGACTGCGGTATGGGACGGCAATCATAACCGCCGCAACACTTGAATTTCGTGACCGGATCGACCTTGTTTTCATACCAATCATGGGCGTTGGCGCCTGTCGCGGCGGCAAGGCACATGGCTATGAGGATGAACCTTCGCATGGCATTCCTCGAAGATGCGGAGGCGCTGCTCGTTCGAGGTCATGTATATTAGCGTTCTCCTAAAAATGCCATCGGCCTGTGGGTGCCCAACAAGGCCGTCGCGGTCTGCCTTGGCGGCGGGCGGGCGGCATCTGGGCCGATATGCAGGGCGCCGGCATCTTCAGGCTGAAGATCGGCGAAGCTCCGTAGACAGACGTCCGGCTACGCGTCGGCTGCATCTACGGAAGGCAACCAGCGTGAGGACTGGTTAGCTCCCGGCCAAAACAAAGGGCGCTTGGGTCGAAACCGGACTTCGAACCAGCCTCCTGCCTTGCCCGCTCAGACCAGCCTCTGCCCGCCATCGATGTGGATGGTCTCGCCGGTCATGAACGCGTTCTGCATCAGATAGAGATAGGCCGGCGCGATGTCGGCGGGGGTCGCAACCCTTCCCGCCGGCAGGCGGGCGGCCATCTGATCGAAGTAGCCGGTCTTGGCCTCGCCGACGATCTCGTCCCACATCTCGGTATCGACCCAGCCGGGCGAGACGATGTTGACGCGCGTCGGCGCAAGCTCCAGCGCCAGCGCGCGGGCGAAATAGGTGAAGGAGCCGGCGATCGCCGAGACGACCGAGCCGCCGGGGACCGGCGGCCGGTCCTTGTTTATACCGGAGGTGAAGGTCATGGAGCCGCCCTTCCTCAGCGTGCGCACGGCGTGCTTGGCCAGCATCACGGCGCCGACCAGCTTGCCGTCGACGAACTGGCGCACGAAATCCATGTCGGCCTCGCCTATCGGATAGTTGGGCGGCGGCGTGCCGGCCGTCGCCACCAGATGATCGAAGGCGCCGGCTTCGTCGAACAGGCGGGCGACGTCCGCCTCGTTGGCCATGTCGGCCGCAACGCCCATCACGCGCCCTGCCCCGGCGAGTTTCGCTACGGCGGCCTTCAGCTTGTCCGCCGAACGGCCGGCGATCACCACCTTAGCGCCACCTTCGAGCGCGGCCGCCGCCACGCCGAAACCGATGCCGGAGCTGCCTCCGACGACGATGATTTTCTTGTCCCTGAGCGTGGTCATGGGGCCCTCCGTCTTCCAGCTATGGGGTTGAAAATTATGCGCGGCCGGCGTGGGCC
>NZ_RZSL01000750.1:0-2479 GCF_003997355.1 Mesorhizobium sp. M1E.F.Ca.ET.041.01.1.1
GGTGAAAGTCACCGTCTCGCCGGCGTAGACCGGCTTCAGCCATTTCAGGTTGCGGAAGCCTGGCGAGGGGCCGAATTCGGGCTGCGGACCGGGGCCGGTCCAGCGCACACCCTCGGTCTCCATGCGCTTTTCGAGGTTGTATTTCATCCAGGTGGAGGCGGTGTGCCAGCCGGAGGCGCAGAGCCCGCCAAGCACGCTCTTCCTCGCCGCCTCTTCGTCGACATGGAAGACCTGCGGATCGTATTTGCGGGCGAAGGCCTTGATCTCGTCCGCTTCGAATTTGTGCGAGCCAAGCGTGACGGTTTCGCCGATCAAGAAGTACTCGTCCAAAATCATGATTGGCCCCGTGCGGCATCACGCGCGAGGAACATGCCGGTGTTCTCGAGCTCGAAGACGCATTCGCCGCGCTGGTTGAACAACTCGCTGCGCATGCTGACGAGGCCGAGCTGAGGCCGGGATTTGGACGGGCGCTTGGAAAGCACGGTGACCTTGCCGGTCAGCCGGTCGCCGGCCAGAACCGGCTTCTTCCATTTCACAAGGTCAATGCCCGGCGAGCCCTGCGAGGTCGAATCGAGCAGGAAGGCGTCGCACAGCATGCGCATGAACATCGCGCAGGTGTGCCATCCCGAGGCCGAAAGGCCGCCCAGGATGCTTGCCTTGCCGGCGTCCTCGTCGAGATGCATCGGCTGGGCATCGAATTCGCTGGCGAACTCGATGATCTCGGCAGCGCTCACATCCTTGCTGCCGAGGTTGAGCGAGGCGCCCTCGACGAAATCCTCAAAGGCCCATGTCTTTGCGGTCATGTCGGCAATCCGGTTGAAGAACGCGTGATCCCTAAGGTCGGGCAACCCGGATGCAGGCCCAAGGCAATTTGGTCAAGTCCTTTCTGGTAAGCCAGCCGATTGCCGGCCGGCCGATAACGCAATCAGAGCCAGCCGCGCCGGCGGAAATACCAGAAGGGCAGGATCGCCGAGATCACCATCAAGGCAATGGCGAATGGGTAGCCGTACTCCCATTTCAGCTCGGGAATCAGGTCGAAGTTCATGCCGTAGATCGAGGCGACCAGCGTCGGCGGCAGGAAGATGACGGCGGCGACTGAGAAAATCTTGATGATGGCGTTCTGTTCGATCGAGATCATGCCGAGCGTGGCGTCGAGCAGGAAGGAGATCTTCTGCGACAGGAAGGTGGCGTGGTCGGCAAGCGATAGCACGTCGCGCGACAGTGTCTTGACGCGGGCCCGCACATCCTTGCTCATCTTGGTCTGGGCCGCGACATGGGTGAGGAAGCCGGCAAGGCGCTGCAGCGAGATCAGGCTGTCGCGGATGGAGGAAGCGAGATCCTCCTTGCGGCCGATGCCTTTCAGGAGCTCCTGGAAATCGCGGTTGCGCTTCGAGGCCTTGGTCGAGCGCGCCTCGAAGATGTCGCGCGAGATCGCTTCCACATCGCGGCCGGCGCGCTCGAGGATGTCGGCCAGCCGATCGACGATCGCTTCCAGCAGACCGATCAGGATGGTGTCACCGGTGGTGCAGCCGGTCGCGACTTTCTCGGCGCGCAACGGGAAGGTCTTGAAGGCCTTGGGCTCGTGGTAGCGGATGGTGATCAGCTTGTTGCCAGCAAGCGCGAAGGTCACCGGCGACATCAAGGGGTCGTCGCCCTCGGTCTGGGCCGGCAGCACGGCGGTCATGAAGTAGCCGCCATCCTCGACGTAGAGGCGGCTCGAAATCTCGATCTCCTCCATCTCCTCGCGCGTCGGAATGGCGATGCCCAGCCAGCCCTCGATGACGGCCTCTTCGTCCTTGCTCGGGTTGAACAGGTCGGCCCAGACGACCCTGTCGCCGTCTCGCACGAGGTCATCGGTGACGCGCAGGCGATCATTGTCCACGACGAAGGCCTTGATCATCGCCGGGTCTCCCTTGCTGGACCAAAGAGATTTCGTTCGAGCGCCGTCAGGATCGCATGGGCTGTGGCAGCCCGTGGGCACCAGCGGATTAGACCCGCGACCTTGCCAGGTCAAGACAGACGGCGGGGCGCCCCGCCGGAGGGCAGGCCCACTGGCGGAATCGAGCCGCCGCGACGACTTACGTGTTGAACTTGAACAGCATGATGTCGCCGTCCTGGACGACATATTCCTTGCCTTCGTCGCGCGCCTTGCCGGCTTCCTTGGCGGCCACTTCGCCGCCCAGCGTGATAAAATCGTTGTAGGAAATCGTCTGGGCGCGGATGAAGCCGCGTTCGAAATCGGTGTGGATGACGCCGGCCGCCTGCGGCGCCTTATCGCCTTTGTGGATCGTCCAGGCGCGCGTCTCTTTCGGCCCGACGGTGAAATAGGTGATGAGCTGCAAGAGCTCGTAGCCGGCGCGGATCACCTTGTTGAGGCCCGGCTCATCGAGGCCGATCGAGGCGGAAGTCGCTCAGCTTTCCGACGAGGAGGAAATGGAATTCCTTGCCTCGATCGCCGCCGAGATCACCACCGTGCCGG
>NZ_RZSL01000751.1:0-2474 GCF_003997355.1 Mesorhizobium sp. M1E.F.Ca.ET.041.01.1.1
CTGCGAGGCGGCGTGAGCCTGCTCGAACTTGCGCGGGTTGCCGCAGCCGGTGCGATAGCCGGCGACGTCGTAAATGTCCTTGACGGCCAGGCGCAGGCCGGCAAGCGGGCCTGATTCCGCATTGGCCACAGGCACTTGGCGCAGATCGAGGAAGGCGTTGAGAGGGCCGTGGGTGCCTGGCATCGTTCGATTTCCGGATACGGTCCACAAACATTGTTCGATGCCGGAATTTTTACAACCGGCGCTTACGATTTTTATTGATTGTGAAACCCTTCGCTCTTATATCGCGCTTGCCCAAAGTCGCACGTGCCTGTGGGTGTCCGCCGATCCTCGAATGGTGAGGGCAACCGGTAAGGTAACTGGAGCCAACCCCTCCAGTCGGTCTAGTGGCCAACCGCCAGACCGAGGACACCTTGAAGCAACGACGGTGCGGGCCTTTCTGGTGTCTACCGGTCGTCCAAAGACCGGGGTTACTGAAGAGGCACACCTTCATTGCCTGTAGTGCGGACGGGGTCCTCCCATCCAAGCCAAGGCAGACAAAGCGAACCGAGGCCGGGCAAGGCCAGGTTCACCGCCGCGAGACGGCGATTCGTGGTTCCGGGGTCTCCACCGGCTGGTTCCACGGATTTTCCGTCCCGCCTTTGTCCACCGCGAGTTCGCGAGGCTGAGCGCCCGCGTCCCGCAGCCTTTGTGCGCGCCGAAAGGCGCAGATGGAGAGACCTCGATGGCTACCCAGCGCATCCTTGACTTCCTCGCCACCCGACGTCCGAACGGCCCCTGCCTCGTCGTCGACCTCGATGTCGTGCGCGACAACTTCCGCGCCTTCGAGAAGGCGCTGCCCGATTCCAAGATCTACTATGCGGTGAAAGCAAACCCGGCGCCGGAGATCCTGCGCCTTCTTGCTGCGATGGGCTCGTCCTTCGACACCGCATCCGTTGCCGAGGTTGAGATGGCGATGGACGCCGGCGCGCCGGCGGACCGCATTTCCTTCGGCAACACCATCAAGAAGGAGCGCGACATCCAGCGCGCCTATCAGCTCGGTATCCGCCTCTACGCCGTGGACTGTGTGGAGGAGGTCGAGAAGATCGCCCGCGTCGCCCCCGGCTCGCGCGTGTTCTGCCGCGTGCTGACCGACGGCGAAGGCGCCGAATGGCCGCTGTCGCGCAAGTTCGGCTGCGTGCCGGCGATGGCCGTCGATGTGCTGCGCCATGCCAAGGAGCTTGGCCTGGACGCTTATGGCGTGTCGTTCCATGTCGGCTCGCAGCAGACCAACCTGTCGGCCTGGGACCGCGCGCTGGGCGACGCCAAGAAAGTGTTCGCGACGCTCGCCGAGGAAGGCATCGTCTTGAAGATGGTCAACATGGGCGGCGGTTTCCCGACCCGTTACCTGAAGGACGTGCCGGCGGCGCAGGCTTACGGCCAGGCTATCTTCTCGGCGCTGCGCAAGCATTTCGGCAACGCGCTGCCCGAGACGATCGTCGAGCCGGGCCGCGGCATGGTCGGCAATGCCGGCGTCATCAAGTCGGAAGTCGTGCTGATCTCGAAGAAGGCCGACAACGACAATGTGCGCTGGGTGTTCCTCGACATCGGCAAGTTCGGCGGCCTCGCCGAGACCATGGACGAGGCGATCCGCTATCCGATCGTCACTCGCCATGACGGCTCGGAGACCGCGCCCTGCGTGCTCGCCGGCCCGACCTGCGATTCGGCGGACGTGATGTACGAGAAGACGCCCTATCCGCTGCCCCTGTCGCTGACCATCGGCGACGAGGTGCTGATCGAAGGCACCGGCGCCTACACGACGACCTATTCTTCGGTCGCGTTCAACGGCTTCGAGCCGCTCCGATCCTACGTGATCTGAGCGGTTCACAAGAACCGCTCAGATCACCCGGCGCGGGCGATCATGTCGCCCGCCCGGGCTCGCTTGTGGAACAGATCTCCGCTCGAGAAGGATCGCGGAAATGGACAATGCAGATTTCATCGTCGAGGGCGCCGCGCGCCGGGTAATCTCCCCCCTTGAGGGGGAGATGGCCGCGCAGCGGCCAGAGGGGGTCGTCGCGCGTGGAGCGCCAACGCCGCTTCTCGTCACGCAGGGCGCCGGCGCTTCACGCGCGGCGACCCCCTCTGTCGCCTTCGGCGACATCTCCCCCTCGAGGGGGGAGACTGCCCGCGCCTTCGTCATCCTTGCCGAAGGCACCGGTGACATGCTGGCGCGCGAAGCGCTGCTCGACCGCGCCATGGGGCCGAAGCGCAGGAAGAAATCGTCCGAAAAGCTGCGGCGTGGCCGCCGACCGTCGGAAGGCCTGGCTTTTGTCGCGCGCGATCCATCGGGCGCGGTCGTCGGCACGGTTCGGCTGTGGGACGTGACGCTGGGCGAGAACGGCCCGGCAGCGCTTCTGCTCGGGCCGCTGGCGGTCGAGCCGGGATTGAAGAGCGGCGGCATCGGTTCGGCGCTGATGCGGCACGCGGTCGCCGAG
>NZ_RZSL01000752.1:0-2473 GCF_003997355.1 Mesorhizobium sp. M1E.F.Ca.ET.041.01.1.1
CTTCAAGCTCGGCGACAAGTTCAAGGACCTGAGCGCCGAGGCGCAACAGGCGGTGCTGCACGGCACCGGCGAGCGCGAGATCACCTTCCAGTATGACGACGGCCTGCGTTCCTACAAGACGACCAAGACCTTCGAGGGCGTCATCCCCAATCTCGACCGGCGCTGGAAGGAAACGGAATCGGCCTGGATGCGCGAGGAGATCGAGCGCTTCATGTCGGCCACCCCCTGCCCTGCCTGCAACGGCTACCGGCTCAAGCCGGAGGCGCTGGCGGTGAAGATCGCCGGAAAGCACATCGGCGAGGTCACCGAACAGTCGATCCGCAAGGCCGACCAGTGGTTCACCGACCTGCCGGCGCAGCTCAACGAGAAGCAGAACGAGATCGCGGTCAGGGTGCTGAAGGAAATCCGCGAGCGGCTGCGCTTCTTGAACGATGTCGGCCTCGACTATCTGACGCTGTCGCGCAATTCGGGCACGCTGTCGGGCGGCGAGAGCCAGCGCATTCGTCTCGCCTCGCAGATCGGCTCCGGTCTGACAGGCGTGCTCTATGTGCTGGACGAGCCGTCGATCGGCCTGCATCAGCGCGACAATGCGCGACTGCTCGATACGCTGAAGCACCTGCGCGACATCGGCAACACGGTGATCGTCGTCGAGCATGACGAGGACGCCATCCTGCATGCCGACTATGTCGTCGACATCGGTCCGGCCGCCGGCATCCATGGCGGCCAGATCATCGCGCAAGGCACGCCGCAGCAGATCATGGCGACGCCCGCCTCGATCACCGGAAAATACCTTTCGGGCGAGCTCGAAGTGGCGACGCCACAGCTGCGCCGCGAAGCCAAGAAGAACCGGCGGATCAAGGTCGTCGGCGCGCGCGGCAACAATCTGAAGAACGTGACGGCGGAGATTCCGCTCGGCACCTTCACCTGCGTCACCGGTGTGTCCGGCGGCGGCAAGTCGACCTTCCTGATCGAGACGCTGTTCAAGGCGGCCTCGCGCCGCATCATGGGCTCGCGCGAGCATCCGGCCGAGCATGACCGCATCGAGGGGCTGGAGTTCCTCGACAAGGTCATCGACATCGACCAGTCGCCGATCGGGCGCACGCCGCGTTCCAACCCGGCGACCTATACCGGCGCCTTCACGCCGATCCGCGACTGGTTCGCCGGCCTGCCCGAAGCCAAGGCGCGCGGCTATCAGCCGGGGCGCTTCTCCTTCAACGTCAAGGGCGGCCGCTGCGAGGCCTGCCAGGGCGACGGCGTCATCAAGATCGAGATGCACTTCCTGCCCGACGTCTACGTCACCTGCGACGTCTGCCACGGCAAGCGCTACAACCGCGAGACGCTGGACGTGCTGTTCAAGGGCAAGTCGATCGCCGATGTGCTCGACATGACGGTCGAGGAAGGCGTCGACTTCTTCTCGGCGGTGCCCGGCGTGCGCGATAAGCTGGTGACGCTGAACCAGGTTGGCCTCGGCTACATCCATATCGGCCAGCAAGCGACGACACTTTCGGGCGGCGAGGCGCAGCGCATCAAGCTCGCCAAGGAGCTGTCGCGCAAGGCGACCGGCAAGACGCTCTACATCCTCGACGAGCCGACCACCGGCCTGCATTTCCACGACGTCGCCAAGCTGCTCGAAGTGCTGCACGAGCTGGTCGACCAGGGCAACACGGTGGTGGTGATCGAGCACAACCTCGAAGTCATCAAAACCGCCGACTGGGTGCTCGACCTCGGCCCCGAGGGCGGCGACGGCGGCGGCGAGCTGGTCGCCTCCGGCACGCCGGAAGCGATCGTGCGCGAGAAGCGCAGCTACACCGGCCAGTTCCTGAAGGAGCTTCTGGAGCGGCGCCCCGGAGGCAAGCGCGAAGCGGCTGAGTGAGCACGCAATCGTTAGTGCCTGGAGAGCGTTTGAATGACTATTAGAAGGGCGCTTTCCAGTGATCTCCAGGCAATTGTCTCGCTAACGACAGAAGCGTACGCGCCTTATACGGCGCTGCTCGGCGCGCCGCCGATCCCGGTCACGGAAGACTACGCGCCGCGCATCGAGCGCGGCGAAATCTGGCTGCTGGAGAATGGCGGCGAATTGGCCGGGCTGATCGTCCTCGAACGGCATCCTGACCACGCCATGATCTTCAGCGTCGCGGTGGCGCCGGCCTTCCAGGGC
The DNA here is from genome assembly GCF_003997355.1 of Mesorhizobium sp. M1E.F.Ca.ET.041.01.1.1. Classification (NCBI taxonomy): domain Bacteria; kingdom Pseudomonadati; phylum Pseudomonadota; class Alphaproteobacteria; order Hyphomicrobiales; family Phyllobacteriaceae; genus Mesorhizobium; species Mesorhizobium sp. M1E.F.Ca.ET.041.01.1.1. The sequence goes on from NZ_RZSL01000752.1 coordinate 2,159, forward strand.
AGGAAGCTCGGCATCGCTCTGCTCGACGTCGCCGACGGGCTGGCACGGCAGTGGCACGTGCCGGAGGTGCGGCTCTACACCAATTCGCGGATGGAGCGGAACATCGCGCTCTACACCGCCTATGGCTATCGCGAGACGGGTCGCCGGCCCAATCCATACCGGCCGGGATGGACCGTCGTCGACATGGCCAAACCGGTCGACAAGGCCGCCTGATCGTATTTTTTGCAAACGGGAGGAAGACGATGACCAGCCAAGGAAAGATCCGCTCCGGCATGGGCGGCTGGACCTTCGAGCCCTGGGACACGTCCTTCTATC
>NZ_RZSL01000753.1:0-2473 GCF_003997355.1 Mesorhizobium sp. M1E.F.Ca.ET.041.01.1.1
CTTGCGCGCTGAGCCAGGACAGCCACTGCTTCTGGTGCTCGGGCAGGAACTGCCGCACGGTGAAGCCGGGCAGCACACCTTCATAGCTGCGCAGGCGAGGATCGCCTGCGGAGAGCTGGCGAGGATCGGGCGAGACATCCGTGTAGCCGAACAGCGTCGGATCATAACCAGCCGCGCGGGCCGAGAGCGCGATGTTGCCGTGCCGGGCATCGAGCGGCGTGCCGTTGCGGCAGACGCGGTTGTTCATCTGGTAGAGGCCGGTATAGAGGCAGGCGCGCGCCGGCGAGCAGGGTGCGGCACCGCCATAGTGGCGCCGGAACAGAACGCCCTCGGCGGCAAGCGCGTCGGCGTTCGGCGTTTTCACCACCGTGTGGCCGGCGGCCGACAGGCAATCGCCGCGCCACTGGTCGCAGGTGATGAGGAGAACATTCGGGCGGCTCACTCGGTTGTTCAAAAATCTTCTCCTCAGGCAGGCTGCCGCTCATGGAGCCGAAATTTGCGAGTGTTGCAAGCTGCGGCAGTTCATGGAACGTGAACGCATACGAGATGATCGTTCATCTTTATGATACAGTCCATTCTGTGTTTGGCCGCTTTGCCGTTGGTGGGGCTATCCTCATATTGGCGTGGACAGCGGCGAGGGCCGCAAAAGGACAAGGGAAGGAGCAACACCATGCTCAATCAGATCAAGGGCCTGCATCACGTCACCTCGATGGCGAGCGATGCGCGCCGGAACAATGAATTCTTCACGAAGAAGCTCGGCCTGCGCCGGGTCAAGAAGACGGTCAATTTCGACGCGCCCGACGTCTATCACCTCTACTATGCCGATGAGTTCGGCACGCCGGGTTCGGTGATGACCTATTTCCCGTTCCCCGATATCGGCAAGGGCCGGCACGGGGTCGGCGAGGTCGGCACCACGGTCTTCTCGGTGCCGGAAGGCACGCTCGCCTATTGGGAAAAGCGCTTCGCCGACGAAGGCGTGGGCAACGTCGCCCGCACGGAAAGCTTCGGCGAGAAGCGGCTCGCCTTCACCGGTCCGGACGGCGACAGCTTTGCACTCGTCGAGGACAAGGCCGACAGCCGCGCGCCCTGGGTGAAGGGCGGCGTTCCCGGCGATGAAGCGATCCGCGGCTTCCACTCGGTCGCGCTCAGGCTGAAGGATGGCGGCGCCACCGAGGAGCTGTTGAAGTTCATGGGCTATGAGGAGGTGGACAAGTCCGGCAACATCCACCGGCTGGCGATCAAGAACGGCAACGGTGCCGACATCGTCGACATCGAATCGCTGCCGGGCGCGGGCTTTGCCAATCTCGGCGCCGGCTCGGTGCATCATGTCGCCTTCGCGGTCGAGGATCGCGCCAAACAGCTCGAAGTGCGCAAGGCGCTGGTCGACACGGGTTATGGCGTGACGCCGGTCATCGATCGCGATTACTTCTGGGCGATCTATTTCCGTACCCCGGGCGGCGTGCTGTTCGAGGTGTCCACCAACGAGCCGGGCTTCGACCGCGACGAGGACACCGCGCATCTCGGCGAGGCGCTGAAGCTGCCGATGCAGCATCGGCATCTGAGATCCTATCTCGAGCAGCACCTGCAGAAGCTGGAAGACTGAAAGCCATGAGCAAGGACGCCTACATCCACAAAATGCTGCCCGGTTCGCCGGGCAGTCCGCTGCTCTTCGTCCTACACGGAACCGGGGCCGACGAGAACCAGCTTCTGTCCTTCGGCCGTGAGCTGCTGCCTTCGGCGACCGTCGTGTCGCCGCGCGGCGACGTGTCGGAACAGGGCGCTGCCCGCTTCTTCCGCCGCACCGGCGAGGGCGTCTACGACATGGACGATCTCGCGCGGGCGACGGCCAAGATGGCGGGCTTCGTCAAGGCGCATGTCGAGGCGGCAAAGCCCTCGGCGGTGTTCGGGCTCGGCTACTCCAACGGCGCCAACATCCTGGCCTCGGTGGTGTTCGCGGAGCCGACCTTGTTCAATGCCACGGCGCTGATGCATCCGCTCATCCCGTTCGAGCCACAGGTGAAGGGCAGCCTTGCCGGCCGCCGCATCCTGATCACGGCGGGCCGGCGCGATCCGATTTGCCCGCCTAACCTGACATCGCGGCTCGAGGCCTATTTGCGCGCCGACGGGGCCGATGTCACAGTGGAATGGCACGACGGCGGACACGAGGTTCGGCCGAATGAAAGCGAAGCGGCGCGGCGGCTCTTCGCCTTCGCTCCGGCCGCCGCAGGAGGCAAGAACAATGGCTGACCAATTGCCCGAGATCGAACTCGAGGACCACGGCTCCAAGGGGCGTTACGTGCTGCGCGGCCCCGGCGGCGCCGAGGCCGAGATGACCTTCACAAAGATCGGCGAGCACCAGCTCATCATCGATCACACCGAGGTACCGGACGTCTTCCGCGGCCAGGGCGCCGGGCTTCGGCTCGTCACCCGCGCCGTCGAGGACGCGCGCGCCGCCGGCAAGAAGATCATCCCG
>NZ_RZSL01000754.1:0-2472 GCF_003997355.1 Mesorhizobium sp. M1E.F.Ca.ET.041.01.1.1
GTTCCAGGTCACGCGCGAGGTCTTCGCGGGAAAAAGCGACAAGCAAGGCGGCCACGGCTCGCTGGAATGGGCGGTGACCTGGTTCGGCGGCGACGGCTTCCTCAACTCCTACTGCAACACGATTCCCACCGGCGAAGGCGGTACGCACGAGGCCGGCCTCCGCAACGTGCTGACGCGCGGCCTTCGCGCGTATGCCGACCTGATCGGCAACAAGCGCGCCTCGATCATCACCACCGAAGACGTCATGATCTCGGCCGCCGGCATGCTGTCGGTATTCATCCGCGAGCCGGAATTCGTCGGCCAGACCAAGGACAGGCTGGCGACGATCGAGGCGATGCGCATCGTCGAGACCGCCATCCGCGACCCGTTCGATCATTGGCTGGCCGACAACCCGCAGGAAGCCTCGAAGCTTCTCGAATGGGTGATCGCGCGCGCCGACGAGCGGGTGCGCCGGCGCCAGGAAAAGGAAGTTTCGCGCAAGAGCGCGGTGCGCAAGCTGCGGCTGCCCGGCAAGCTCGCCGACTGCACGCAGAACGCCGCCGCCGGCGCCGAGCTCTTCATCGTCGAAGGCGACTCGGCCGGCGGCTCGGCCAAGCAGGCGCGCGATCGCGCCAGCCAGGCGGTGCTGCCGCTGCGCGGCAAGATCCTCAACGTCGCCAGCGCCGGCAACGACAAGCTTGCGGCCAACCAGCAGATCTCCGACCTGATCCAGGCGCTCGGCTGCGGCACACGCACGAAATACCGCGACGAGGACCTGCGCTACGACCGCGTGATCATCATGACCGACGCCGACGTCGACGGCGCGCATATCGCTTCGCTTTTGATCACCTTCTTCTACCAGGAGATGCCAAACCTCGTCCGCGGCGGCCATCTCTTTATGGCCGTGCCGCCGCTCTATTCGATCCGGCAGGGCGGCAAGGTGGCCTATGCCCGCGACGACGCGCACAAGGACGAGCTGCTGCGCACCGAATTCACCGGGCGCGGCAAGGTCGAGATCGGCCGCTTCAAGGGCCTTGGCGAGATGATGGCCTCGCAGCTCAAGGAGACCACGATGGATCCGAGGAAGCGCACGCTGCTCAGGGTCGACGTGAGCGAAGCCGAGGCGGCGACCAAGGATACCGTCGACGCGCTGATGGGCACCAAGCCTGAAGCGCGCTTCCGCTTCATCCAGGAACGCGCCGAGTTCGCCGAAGCCGACGTGCTGGATATCTGAACGCGGACTGGTCCATAACAGGCTCCGATACGGAGACTTTGATGTGGCCCGGACGCGGCTGAAAGAGTTTGTCGAGATACCGCTGAACGGCCTGACCCAGCCGACGCGCTCGGACTGGATTTTTGCCCTGCGCACGGTTTCGGCCGGGCTGATCGCGCTGCTTGCCGCCTACGCCCTCGACCTCGATCATCCGCAATGGGCGATGATGACGGTCTTCATCGTCGCCCAGCCGGTCGCCGGCATGGTGCTGGCCAAAGGCTTCTACCGGCTGCTCGGAACGCTGGCCGGCGGCCTGGCCGCAATCGGCATCGCATCGCTGTTCGGCACCAATCCCTGGGTGCTGGTGACGGCGCTGGCGGTGTGGATCGGCATCTGCACGCTCGTCTCCTCGCTGCTGCGCAATCCGGAGGCCTATGGTGCGGCCCTTGCCGGCTATACGGCGATGATCATCAGCCTGCCCGCGTTCGGGCAGCCGCATCTCGTCGTCGATCTCGCCATCGCGCGCTGCGCCGAAATCGTGCTTGGCATCGTCTGCGCCGGCGTCACCAGCCGGCTGATCCTGCCGAAGCTGGCAGCGGACGCCATCATATCGAGACTGAAGCGCAGCATTCTCGATCTCGCGGACTATGCCGGAGGCGCCTTTTCCGGCGGCGACCCGGCTAGCCTTGCCGCGCTGCAGCGCAAGCTGATCACCGATGCCCAGACGCTTGCCGAGATGCGCACCTATGCGCGGCTGGAGGCGCCGAGCTTCGCCCCGCGCGCCCATCCGGTGCGGCGCACGATCGGGCAGCTTCTGTGGGCGCTCTCGGCGGCACGTGCGCTGCACACCCATGCCGCGCCGAAAAACGCGACGCTCATCCCCGTGCGCAGCGACTTGCAGGCTTTCGTCGGCGACCTGTCGGAAACGCACGGCGCGCTTGACGACACCGGCCCCTGGGTTGCCCGGCTCGACGCGATCGCGGCCAAGGCGCGGGACGCGCCGGCCACGCCCGCCGAACCCGGCGAAGACCGGGTCGGCACCCTCACCCGCCTCACCATCGCCGCCGATTTCGCGGAGGCACTGAAGCAGGTGATGCGTGGCCTGGACGCGCTTCGCTCGCCGGTCTCCAGGCCTTCCCGCGACCGGCGGCAGCCGGCGCTGGTGGTGCATCGCGACTATCATGCCGCCTGGCGCAACGCCGTGCGCGCCGCACTCGCCACACTCCTGGTGGCGGCCTTCTGGCTGACGACCAAATGGTCCGAGGCAGCCGGCACCGTCA
>NZ_RZSL01000755.1:0-2465 GCF_003997355.1 Mesorhizobium sp. M1E.F.Ca.ET.041.01.1.1
TCGAGCTTCAGCGCCTCGCCGAGGCCGGTTGGCAGCTTGAGGCTTTCATCGTCCTCGTCGGCCTTGGACTGCAGCCAGCGTTCGGCGAGCCCCCGCGTCGTCGCCACGATGCTTGGGCCCTCGTCGCTATTGGCGTATCGCAGCCCGTCGAGCATGCCGAAGCCGATGTCGGAAGCGCTGAGGCTTTCGAGATTGATCGTGCCGGTCGCTGGAAAATCCTTGACCGAGAGCGGGCCGAGCAGGGCGGACAGGCGCTTTTCGAGATCGGCACGCGCCTTCTCGTTGGCGGCATCGAGCGCTTCCACGGCGGCATTCGAGCTTTCCTGCGCCGCGATGTCGGAAATCGCCTTGTCGCGTGCCGCGATATAGTCGTCCTCCGGCGAGGCGGCGAAAGTCACGCTGCCTGCAAGCGCAAAGAGAAGCGTCCAGATCAACCGCATGATGTAACCCTCGCGCCCGTTCTATCCCAATGACATACGCACATTTGAAGACAAGATTAGGCTAAAAAAAGACTGAGCGCGTGGCGCCGTAGATCTCCCCCCTCGAGGGGGAGATGGCCGCGAAGCGGCCAGAGGGGGGCGCCGCGCGTGGGGCGCCGACGCCTTTCGCGGCGCGAGACGACGCTGGCGATCTATGTGAGACGACCCCTCTGTCGCCTTCGGCGACATCTCCCCCTCGAGGGGGGAGATCGGCAACATCACCCCTTCCGCTTCTCCACCTCCGCCTTCCTGAGCAGAAACCGCTGGATCTTGCCGCTTGGCGTCTTCGGCAGCTCGCCGACGAACTCGACCTCGCGCGGATAGGAATGCGCCGAAAGCCGCTTCTTCACGTGCTGGGCGAGCTCCTCGCCAAGCGCTTCGCTGCCCTTGAAGGCCGGCGCCAGCACGACGAAGGCCTTGACGATCTCGGTACGCTGCGGATCGGGTACGCCGACGACCGCCGCCTCGTTGACGGCCGGATGCTCGATCAGCGCGCTTTCGACGTCGAACGGTCCGATGCGGTAGCCGGACGAGGTGATGACGTCGTCCGCCCTGCCGATGAAGGAGACCGAGCCGTCCGGCTCATACTCCACCGTGTCGCCGGTGCGGTAATAGCCGCCCGATATCGCCGGCGTCGCCGCCTGGTGGTAGCCGTCGAACCAGCGCAGCGGCGAGTTCGCGATATCGACGGCAAGCACGCCCGGCTGGTTGGGGCCGAGCTCGTTGCCCGCTTCGTCGAGCACCACCATGCGGTAGCCCGGCATGGCGAAGCCGGCCGAGCCCGCGCGGACGAGATGGGCCAGTCCGTGGTGGTTGTTGACCATCATGCCGTTCTCGGTCTGGCCGTAATGGTCGTGGATGGGGGCGGCGAGATGGGCGTCGAACCAGCGGATCACCTCCGGATTGAGCGGCTCGCCGGCGCTGCTCACCACGCGCAGCCTGCCCTTGACGCGGGCGGCTGCCTCAGGCCCCTCCGCCATCAGCAGGCGATAGGCGGTGGGCGAGCCGGCGAGGCTGGTGACGCCCAGACGCTCGATGATGTCGTAGGTGCTTTTGGCGTTGAAGGCGCCTTCGTAGAAGGTGGTGGCGATCCCGAGCTGCAAGGGCCCGGCGATGGCGTAGTAGAGCCCATAGGCCCAGCCCGGGTCGGCGATGTTCCAGAACACGTCGTCGGCGCGAAGCCCGATCGCGTCGCGCATATAGGCGCCGAAGGCGAGCAGGGCGTTGAGCGGCACCGGCACGCCTTTCGGGTGCCCCGTCGTGCCGGAAGTCGACATCATCATGAACAGGTCGGAGCCTTTGCGCATCACGGGCTCGCAATCGGGAGAGGCGGCGGCCAGGGCGGCGCGGAAATCGATGTCGCCCGCGGGGAGGGTATCGCCGGCGCCAAGGACGGTCGCGATGCGCGGATGGTTTTCCACCTCGTCGAGCTTGCCGTGGTTGGCGGGGTTGGTCACCACCAGCTTGGCGTGGCTATAGCCCAGCCGATGCTCGATCGCCTTCGGGCCGAACGCGGTGAACAGCGGCTGGTAGACGGCACCGACGCGCCATGCGCCGAGGATCAGCGCCACCAATTCCGGGATGCGCGGCAGCATGCCGGCAACGACATCGCCGGGGCGCACGCCAAGCTCTTTCAGAAGATTGCCGACGCGGCCCGACATGTCGGCGAGATCGTCGAAGGTGAATTCGCCGAGCTCGCCGGTCGCCGAGATCGCGCGCAGCGCCAGCCGGTTCTCTCCCGTGTAGCGGCCGCAGCATTCGACATAGGCGTTGATGCCGCTCGCCGGATCGCCGTGAAGTTTTGCGATCTCGTCCTCGATACGGAAGCGCTGGACGGCGTCCTCATAGCGCGGCGTCGCCGTACGCATTTCGGTCATGGAATCCTCCCTCGGCCGCACGCCGCCGCCCCATGGCGTGGACAGGAGGAGAGATTGCCCGAAAAGATGGCTCGGGTCGATTGCGGCGAAAGTCGAGGGGAGCGAGGTC
>NZ_RZSL01000756.1:0-2461 GCF_003997355.1 Mesorhizobium sp. M1E.F.Ca.ET.041.01.1.1
AGATATCGCTGCTGCCCTCGCCGACGGCGACCGCGGCTCCGGACGAGGAGCCGCCCGGAATCAGGCTGGCATCGGCGGCGTTGCCCGGCGTGCCGTAATGCAGATTGTCGCCGATCGCGGTGAAGGCGAATTCGGTCATGTTGGTCTTGCCGAGGATCACGGCGCCGGCCTGGCGCAGCCTGCGCGCGATCGCCGCGTCCCGCGCGGCAGGCTGGGCACTGGCGAACATCAGCGAACCCGCCCGGGTCGGCTCGCCGGCGACGTCGAACAAGTCCTTGATCGAGACGATCGTGCCGTCGAGCGGGCCGAGGCTTACGCCGGCCTTATGGCGGGCGTCGGCCCCGGTGGCTGCTGCCCGCGCGGCCTCGACATAGAGCTTTGTGTACACCTTCTCGTCCGCGGCGCGATTGGCAAGACGTGACAGGATGATTTCGAGGCGGTCGCGAACGGATTGCATGTCGATGTCGGACTCCGCAAGGATGCAACGTCTTTAAAGCAATTCCAGGAAAAGTGTGTAGCGGTTTTCCGTCCGGAATTGCGTGAAAACAAAGACTTGATGCGGTCGGCTAGGCCAGCGCAAGGGATAACCCGGCAAGCGTGCCTGTGCACCTGCCAGCGATAGGAAAAGACTGATGCTGTACAAAGGCAGTTGCCACTGCGGCAAGGTGGCGTTCGAGGTCGAAGGCGAGCTTGGCGGCGCCGTGCGCTGCAACTGCTCGATCTGCGGCCGCAAGGGCGCGTTGCTTTGGGCCGTGCCGCACGAAAGCATGCGCCTGGTCGCCTGGGGAGACGATCTCGGCAAATACACCTTTGGCAGGGGTGCGATCGCGCATCGTTTCTGCCGGACCTGCGGCATCCATCCCTTCGCCGAGGATGTCGGCCAGGGCAGCGAGCGCAGCGCCTACATCAACATCAACTGCCTCGAGGGCGTCAACCTACCCGCAGTGCAGGTCTTCGAGTTCGACGGCCGCGCCGCCTGATGCATGTCGCCCAAAAGTGCGCAGCGGTTTTGGGACAACGACATGCATCAAACAAGATTTAAAGCGCGTCGCCTGAATTCGTTTCAGCGTGACGCGCTTTAGCAGCGCCAGAACGCCAAGCCCGAGCAAGCAAAGGCGACCATTGCCCCACGCCGGCATGGTCGACCAACGGGGCCTTGATTGAGATCAAGGGCGATTCTCGGACCGGCACTATCTTGCCTGCGAGCTTATTCGAGAGGGCGCGATGAACAGGCGAACGATGCTCGTGGGCGCAGGCGCGGCGCTTGTCGCGGCGGGCGCCGGTGTCGCCGCTTGGCGATCGGCGGTCGGGTCGATGGTCCAGTATCAGGCCTTCGCCGCCGGATTGCGCGACCGGCTGACGCCCGATCTTGAAGCCGTGATCCGTTACGCAACCCTGGCGGCCAACAGTCACAATACGCAGCCCTGGCAATTCCGGCTTGAAGGGCAGGCAATCGAGATCCGGCCTGACTTCCGGCGACGAACTCCCGTCGTCGATCCTGACGACCATCATCTCTATGTCAGCCTGGGATGCGCCGCGGCCAACCTCGCGCTCGCAGCGGCGGCGACTGGCCGTTCCGGCGAGGCCTCGCTCACGGCGGATGGTAACGGAGTCCGTTACGACTATGTCATGGGCGCGCCGAAGGCGGACCCTCTTGTCGATGCCATTTCGAAACGCCAATCGACGCGTGCCGAATACGACGGTCGCGCCATCCCTCCGGCGGATCTCGTTGAACTTGAGCGGACAGCGGCGATGCCGGGCGTGAGCCTGGCGCTCGTTACGGACCAGGAGCGGATGAAGCAGGTGCGGGATCTTGCCCTTGCCGGCAACGAGGATCAGATGAACGACCCCGCGTTCATGCATGAGTTGAAACAGTGGATACGATTCAACCCGCGCAGCGCGATGGCAAGCGGCGATGGGCTCTTCTCCGCCTCGAGCGGCAACCCGGCGTTGCCGACCGGCTTGGGTTGGGTCGCGTTCGACCAGCTATTCAACGTCGCGCAAGAAAATCAGAACTACGCCCGTCAAATCGACTCATCCGCCGGGGTCGCGATCTTTTTTGGCGAGCGACCGGACCATGATCACTGGATCAGGGTCGGCCAGGCATGCCAGCGCTTCGCTTTGGCAGCGACCAAGTTGGGGCTCAAGACCGCCTTTATCAATCAGCCCGTCGAGGTCGCGCGTCTGCGCGCCGACCTGGCGGCGATCATCGGCGAGACCCGCAGACCTGATCTTGTAATGCGGTTCGGCTATGGACCGACCTTGCCGTTTTCGCCAAGAAGGCCGGTGGCTTCGGTGATCGCATGATGGTGTCGAGCCTGAGTGCCGCCGGCGGCAGCTTCTCCGTTGGCCAAATCATCGACTTTTCGCAGCGGCCATCATGACGGCATCGGCCCGAAGCTCTGGAGGCTCCGGGCCGACACGAGAGAGATCATAGCGACCAGACTACTCAGCCTGTCTC
>NZ_RZSL01000757.1:0-2455 GCF_003997355.1 Mesorhizobium sp. M1E.F.Ca.ET.041.01.1.1
TCGGTGAACGGCTGGCTACAGCTTCCGCCGCCGCCAAAACCGCCGGCACAAAGGCAGGAGAATCTTGCTGCACCGAAGCGGCCTGTTTGCGCGCTTCGCGCCGCCAGGCGAAGACCTGCTGCGGCCTAAGGCCATACCGACGGGCGACCTCGGAAATGATTGCGTTCGGCTCCAGCGTCTCCGCGATGATCCGCGCCTTGTCATCCACCGACCAATGACGCCGACCGCCAGCACCGTTGATCACCTCGAAACGCCGAAGCTGCCGCTCCGGGTCAAGCGTAAGGTCAAGTCCAGACACAAGCCGATCTCCGATCCCAATACAGATTCGGCAACCTCACAGATCGCGGCCACTCCCGAAAGGTGGTCTAGAAACACCGCTCTGATATCCGCTGTCAAGGGTTGGAACGCAGGAGGTCGCGCGATCCGAGGAACGGCTGCTCATGCTGATGAGCGCGCATGGGTGGAGGCGGAACTGAAGGACGTCGGTGATCAAGCTCTGATGCGCGGGTTGGCTACCGCATTCCCGATGTGCGTCCGGGGCTGTTCCGATCTTACTGCGGGCTTCGGTCAATTTGCCGGCCACAAAGCGTCTGACGGGCATTCCCCTGCCGTGGTCCCGCCTCCGCCCATGCGCGAGGTGTAGACTGCCGCGGCGAGCGATCAGGTGGAGCGTGCCTCCCTGGCGACGGCCCACATGAAGCCGACTAGTTCGCGGGCCATCGCCGTGCAGACCACCGTCGTTCGCTTGCCTCGCGCAACCAGCTTTCGATACCTGGTCGTCAGGCGGGCCTGAGCCTTCCATGCGATCTCACGGACTTTCGGCGGTGCCTGCTCCAACCGGTACAGCTTCGCCTTGCCGATCCGGGGTGGATGTCGATAGGTCCAGGCGCTCTCAACCAGCATGTGGCGAACGCGGCCGTTGCCTGCCTTCGTGATGCCGCCACGTCTGATTGTCTCTCCAGTCGACCGCTCGCCGGGAACGAGGCCGAGATAGCCAATGAGCTGGCGAGGGCTCTCAAAACGGCTTCCGTCGCCGACCTCGGTGGCGAACGTCACGGCGACGATCAGATCGACCCCACGCAATGTCTGGAGCGCTCGTACGATCGGCGCCAGCGACCAGTTCGGGATGAACTCTTCGATCACGCGCTCAAGCCGTTCCACACGCTCTTTCGAGACGCGCACCGCTTCGACCATTTCCTGGAGCGCGATCTGATGTGCAGGATAATCGAACCGCTGCTCCTGCAACCAACGCAGGTAGCGCATGGTCCAGTTCTTCGTGCGTCGGATAGGCACGACCATGCTTGAGCATGAAAGCGCTCACCTGCTGGCGATGGACCCGCAGCATCTCGACCGCGGCTGCCCGGGCGCGAACGAGATCTCGCATTGCTTCGTGATCTTCATCGGGAACCCATACCGCCGTCAGTTCGCCGGCGCGCAGCAGCCTTGCCAATGAAAGAGCATCCCGGCGGTTCGTCTTCACCCGATCGCCAGGCTTCCTTGGATAGCGACGGCGCGACCACGGTGCATTCATGGCCAAGGGAACGGATCAGCCGGTAAAGGCCATAGCCGGTTGGGCCCGCCTCGTAGCAGAGGTGGATGCAATCGAACTTAGCGGCGATCCGTTGGATAACGCGGCGCATACTCGTATCCGATGCGTCGGCCTCGCCGAAGAACCGAAGCTCTCCCTCCCGGCCGGCTTCCGCAATCGCGATGGCGTTCCTCAGCTTAGCGACATCGATTCCGACAAATGCTTCCCTATAATCTGCCACGGCTCGTCCTCCTGTGATGAGGATCGGCTCGGACCGCCCGAGCAACCCTCGGACGCGCAGTGTAGGGCGAGCCACCTCACCGGCAGAAGCGGACATACGGTCTTACGATACATTCGCGCCCGGCTCCACTGCCGCCTCGATCAGCCGCGACTTCGCTTCCGCCGACCAGCGCCGCCGCAGACGCTGCGGGCTTGCCTCCACGGTTCGGGACCGCCTCAAGAACATGGAAACTTCTATCATCAGGCATAGGCGCAGACATAGCAATTGACACTGCAAGCTCCTCGGCTCCTTGCTTCAGTGTCACTATCTCTCGCTCATCACCTCAAGCCGCGCCAGATGGGGTCAGCTTGGCGCTTACGCTTGAGCGGCGGTCCAAACCCGCAAAATGTAGTGCAAACACCCGTTCGCGCGCCTGCAATGCATTGAACTCACAAAGCTTTTAGATTCTCACCGTTGAAGTAGGGCAAGGCATCTGATCTCCGTCGAATCCCGATAGGACCTGCTGAAATCACTCACTCCTTTTTGGATCGGACACTCAGGTCATGCCCTCACAACCAATGGGCGAAAGATCACATGATAGTAATGAGGCGTTCTGAGCTGTTGCAAATCAACGGGACGTATTGTCGCGACACTTGCCTGTGACAGGCACTGGTAAATCTCTCTCTCGTGGTTGATTTCGTCCAGAT
>NZ_RZSL01000758.1:0-2441 GCF_003997355.1 Mesorhizobium sp. M1E.F.Ca.ET.041.01.1.1
CCGCAGCCCTCGAACGCATGACCGGCAAGGAGTTCCCCGCTGACATCCGCGAAGAGTTCCTCGAAGGCGGCGCTGAAATCGATCTGGTTCGTTCCGGACTGGAGGACGTCATGCGCAGCACCTGGGGGCGCGTCGCCGACCTCATCGAACAGCAACCGGAACTCGGCAATTACCGAACCGCCGCCTATGTCGCGTCAATCCGACAGATCGCCGATGCCTATGAAGCGATCGGGATCTAACCGGCCATCGGCGATGTTTTTCGCTTCAGGGGGCGTACGCCCCTTGGTCGGAGCGGGTCTTGGATCTCCGAGTGGCGACCAATATTGAACATACCTTTTCCGGTTTTGTTGCAACGGCTGAATGGAAGCGCAGAGGCTCGGTGGTTCCGTTGCAAAGTTTTGTCTGAATTTGCCAGAGTGGTGGCAACCTCATGCGGCAGCGAGGATTTCGAACCTGCTCGGCGAGAGACGGGTTCGGATTGAATGCGTGTAACCGCCCGTTTGTTACCGCGGAGATTTCGCTTTGATGCGAGCGATGAGTTCCTGGTCATCGACGAAGGCTTCGAGGAAGTCATTCCATTCGTCAGCGGTGCGGCGCGCATGGGCAAGCATTTGCTTCAGCTCTTCCATTCCGTCGCGGGTAAGCGAAGTTATTGCCTCGTCCGGTCCGGTGTAGACGCTGAAATGCTGCCGTAGCTCAGGTTATCATCGGAGGCGCAGCCAGTGCTGCCTTCGAACAGTGCGGCCTGCTGGATTCGCTCAAGAAGGCTCTGACCGAGCGCGCCTTGAACGCGGAGATGGACCATCATCTGGCGAGCGGCGAAGACGCTGGCAAATACGCGTAACGGCTACGGCCGCAAGACCGTGACGAGGGAGACCGGCAAGCGGGAGATCGACATACCGCGTGATCGCCAGGCCAATTTCGATCCGCAACTGATCGCCAAGTATCAGCGTCGCTTCCCGGCTTCGACGAAAAGATCGTGTCAATGTGTGCGCGCGGCATGAGCACCCGGGAGATCACCGGGCACCTGCATGATCTGTTTGGCATCGACGTGTCGCCGGATCTGATCAGCACGGTGAAGGACGCCGTGCTCGATGAAGTCGCCACTTGCAGCAGCGCCCGCTCGATCCGGTTTATCCGCTCATTTTCTCGACGCGATCCGGGTCAAGATCCGAGACGAACGGATGGTTCGCAACAAAGCCATCCATATCCACTGGGCGTCCGCGCCGATGGCGCCAAGGAGGTGCTCGGCCTGTGGCTCGAGCAGAATGAAGGCGCTAAGTTCTGGCTGCGGGTGATGAACGAGCTCAAGAACCGCGGCGTCGATGATATCCTGCTGGCCGTCGTCGATGGCCTGAAAGGCTTCCCCGACGCGATCACCGCCGTGTTCCCGGGGGCGATCGTTCAGACCTGCATGGGACTGTCAGGAATTTCGTGTGCGGGCGGGCGGTTGAACATTACGCCGCCATGGCTCTTATGAAACGCTCGCCGAAGATGACGGCGAACTGTGCCTTTGCCATGGCCCACTCACGTGGCGGCATTTTCCACTCTTTCTCGGATCGGTTCAAGATCAGATAGAGCAGCTTGGTCGCAGCCTCGTCGCTGGGGAAATGGCCCCTGGCTCTGACGGCGCGTCTGAGCTTTGAGTTCAGCGCCTCGATGGCATTGGTAACCGGTATGAAGATCTCGGTGCCGATGACCGGCTGCGGTTTCCAGGATCGCGGCGTATGTGCGACCATCGGGACGGAGGCACCGGGAGCACGAAGGTGCGGGCAGGCCGATCCACACGATGAGCCGAGAGCTCGTGTTAGTAGCTGGCCGCCTCTGCGACTCGCCCGGTTGCGCCGTGAGCGCGAATCCGTAGTTGTCGTGTCGCCCGCCGCTCCCGTCGTTTCGCTCTGACAGGAGGCGCATATGCGACGCGTGATTGGAATGGACATCCACCGAACCTTTGGGGAGGTGGTTTTCTGGGAAGATGGCAGACTTCGACATGGAGGGCGGGTCGACATGACCCGAACGGCGCTGGAGGGCTTTGGTAAGAGCCTTCTGGCGACAGACGAGGTGATAATCGAGGCGACCGGTAACTGCATGGCGGTGTCACGGGTGTTGTCACCCTTCGTGAAGCGGGTGGTCATCGCCAACCCACTTCAGGTGAAGGCGATCGCCCATGCCCATGTGAAGACTGACAAGGTCGACGCGGGCACTCTGGCCAGCCTGTACGCCGCAGGCTATCTGCCGGAGATCTGGACGCCGGATGCCGCCACCGAGCGAATGCGCAGGCTGGTCGCACACCGCTACCAGGTTGTGCGGCATCGAACACGGATCAAAAACGAGGTGCATGCGATCCTTCATGCACATCTGATCCCGAAGTGTCCGCACGCCGATCTGTTCAACGTCGGCGGCCGCGCCTGGCTGGCGCGCCAGCCAGTGCCCGACGATGA
>NZ_RZSL01000759.1:0-2439 GCF_003997355.1 Mesorhizobium sp. M1E.F.Ca.ET.041.01.1.1
TCTCGGTGGCGAGGATCTTCTTCGCCTCGTTGATTTCCGAGCCGCCGAGCCTTTCGAGACGCGCGATCTCATCCAGCGGCAGCGTCGTGTAGAGCTTCAGGAAGCGGCCGACATCGGCGTCCTCGGTGTTGCGCCAGTACTGCCAGAACTCGTAAGGTGACAGCATGTCGCCATCGAGCCAGACCGCGCCCGAGGCCGACTTGCCCATCTTGGCGCCGGACGAGGTGGTGAGCAGCGGCGTGGTCATCGCAAACAGCTGCACGCCTTCCATGCGATGGCCGAGGTCGATGCCGTTGACGATGTTGCCCCACTGGTCGGAGCCGCCCATCTGTAGCCTGCAGCCGACGCGCTTGTAGAGCTCGACGAAATCGTAGGCCTGCAGGATCATGTAGTTGAATTCGAGGAAGGACAGCGACTGCTCGCGGTCGAGCCTGAGCTTCACGGAATCGAAGGCGAGCATGCGGTTGACGGAGAAATGCCGGCCGACATCGCGCAGGAAATTGACGTAGTTGATCTCCATCAGCCAGTCGGCGTTGTTGATCATGATCGCGTCGCCGGTGCCGCTGCCGAATTTGAGATAGGGCGCGAAATTGCGGCGGATGCCGACGAGATTGTCCTCGATGTCCTGCGGCGTCAGCAGCTTGCGCGCCTCGTCCTTGAAGGATGGGTCGCCGATCATCGAGGTACCGCCACCCATCAGCGCGATCGGCCGGTGGCCGGTCTGCTGCAGCCAGTGGAGCATCATGATCTGGATCAGCGATCCGGCATGCAGGCTCTTGGCGGTCGCGTCGAAGCCGATATAGGCGCTCACCGTTTCCTTGGCGAAAAGCTGGTCGAGACCGGTTTCATCCGAAATCTGATGGATGAAGCCGCGCTCGCTCATGATGCGCAGGAAATCGGACTTGAAGGCGGACATGTTCTCTTCCTGGAGTTCGCCCGGCTTGGGCCAAAGCGTGACATGAAGGCGCGCGTTTAGCATCAGCGGGCGATCAGCAAAAGTGGTTTCCGGTTTTGCGTCCGATCGCCCGCCGCGATTGGCGCCGAGTGCGAGAGAGTAGCAGGGCAGGTCGAGTTCGCCGCCGTCGCCCTTTTTCGAGGGCCGGTGCTGCCCCTCACCTGCCTGCCGGCATCCTCTCCCCGTATAGTGACGGGGAGAGGGGCGCCGTCATCGCCGGTTTTCGCCAATTGCCAACGTCGCAAGAAGGGCGCCGAGGTTGCGGTCAGCCCCTTCTCCCCGTCACTATACGGGGAGAAGTGCCCGGCAGGGCGATGAGGGGCAGCGCCGACTTCGACAGTTGGTGCGCTCAGCGACAAAGTTGGAAACTGTCGTTGGACTGAAGCGATTGCCCTGGAGAGAGGCCCACTTCTTGCTTCGCCCCTTTTGCTGGCGTAATGAGGCGCCCGCGCAAGGGCAGCGCGCCCCAAGCGCCGCGACGGGGCCATCCCGCAGATCAGATCGGACAAGCTCCCGCGATGAACAGGAACTCCCTCATCCTCTTTCTGTTCAGCATTCTTATGACCGTCAGCGGGCTGGCAAGCCTGCCACCGGTCGACCGCGATGAATCCCGCTTCGTCCAGTCGACCAAGCAGATGGTCGAGACCGGCGATTATATCGACATCCGTCTGCAGGATGTCTCCCGCTACAAAAAGCCGATCGGCATCTACTGGCTGCAATCGGCAGCGGTGGCGCTGAGCGGCGAGGGGGCTGAAGCGCCGATCTGGGTCTATCGGCTGGTTTCCATGCTGGGCATTGCGCTCGCCGTCGTCGGGATCGGCTGGACCGGCACGAAACTCTTCGGCGCCAATGCCGGTCTGGCCGCCGGCTTGATGATGGCGGCGATCTTCGCCACCGCCTTCGAGGGCCGCGACGCCAAGACCGACGCCATGCTGCTCGCCTGCTGCGTGGCCGCGCAAGGCGCGCTGGCGCAGGTCTATCTGGCCACGCGCCGCAAAGAGCCGGTTGCCGGCCATCTGCCCTGGATCTTCTGGATCGCGCAGGGGTTGGGCATTCTCATCAAGGGGCCGGTGACGCCGCTCCTGTCGCTGCTTACGGCCGCCGCGCTGTTCGCCTTCGAGCGCGACTGGCGCTGGCTTTTGAAGCTGAAGCTGGTGCGCGGCGTCCTCATCGTGCTCGTCATCGTGCTGCCCTGGATCATCCTCATCAGTTGGAAGAGCGGCGGCGCCTTCTTCCAGGAAGCGGTCGGCAAGGACATGCTGAACAAGGTGGCGCAGGGCGAGGAATCACATGGCCTGCCGCCGGGCTTCTACATGCTCACCTATTCGCTGTTCATGTGGCCGTTCGGCCTGATCGCGGTCGGCGCAGGGCTGCAGGCCATCAACCGCTTTTGGGACGATCCGCGCCTGCGCTTCTGCCTCGCCTGGTATATCCCGTTCTGGCTGGTGTTCGAGGCGATCCCGACCAAGCTGCCGCATTATGTG
>NZ_RZSL01000075.1:0-16959 GCF_003997355.1 Mesorhizobium sp. M1E.F.Ca.ET.041.01.1.1
TGCTCGAAGCCACCACCGGCGGATAGAGCGTGCCGACGAGCACCGTCGCTGTCGCGGTGGTCAGGAAGAGGTTGTTGAGGACCAGCGCGCCCTCGCGCGAGATCGGGTGGAAGAGACCGCCGGCCGTCAGCCGCGATGCGCGCAGGGCAAACAGCGCCAGCGAGCCGCCGATGAACAGCGTCAGGATGCACAAAATGAAGACGCCCCGCGCCGGATCGGTGGCGAAGGCATGCACGGAAGTCAGCACGCCGGAGCGCACGAGGAACGTCCCGAGTAGCGACAACGAGAAGGTGAGGATCGCAAGCAGCAGCGTCCAGATCTTCAGTGCCGAGCGCTTTTCCATGACGATCGCCGAATGGAGCAGCGCGGTGCCGGCGAGCCAGGGCATGAAGGAAGCGTTCTCGACCGGATCCCAGAACCAGAAGCCGCCCCAGCCGAGCTCGTAATAGGCCCAGTACGAGCCCATGGCGATGCCGCCGGTTAGGAACATCCAGGCGACCAGCGTCCATGGCCGCACCCAGCGCGCCCAGGAGGCGTCGATGCGGCCCTCGATCAGGGCGGCGACCGAGAAGGAAAAGCAGATCGAGAAGCCGACATAGCCGAGATAGAGCAGCGGCGGATGGATGGCGAGGCCGAGATCCTGCAGGACCGGGTTGAGGTCGCGGCCTTCGATCGGCGCCGGGTTGAGCCGGATGAAGGGGTTGGACGTCGTCAGGATGAACAGGAAGAAGGCGGCGCCGATCATGCCCTGCACGGCAAGCACATTGGCCTTGAGCGTCTCCGGCAGGTTGGAGCCGAAGACGGCGACAAGCGCGCCGAAGAAGGTGAGGATCAGCACCCAGAGCAGCATCGAACCTTCGTGGTTCCCCCAGGTGCCGGTGATCTTGTAGATCATCGGCTGCAGCGAATGGGAGTTCTCCCACACATTTGCCACCGAGAAGTCGGAGCCGGCATAGGCGCCGGCAAGTGCCGCGAAGGAGAGCGCGGTGAGTGCGAAACCCGTGACCGCGACCGGGCCGCCGACCGCCATCAGCCGCTGGTTGCCGGTGCGGGCGCCGACCAGCGGAAGCAGCATCTGCACCAGCGACAGCGCAAAGGCGAGGACGAGCGCGAAATGTCCGGTCTCAACCATTATTGGCTCTTGCTTTCCTGCCAGACGCCCTTGGCCTTCAGGCCGTCGGCGACTTCCTTGGGCATATAGCGCTCGTCATGCTTGGCTAAAACGCTGTCGGCGACGAAGACGCCGTCGGGGCCGAAGGCGCCCTCGGTGATGACGCCCTGCTCCTCGCGGAACAGGTCGGGCAAGATGCCGGTATAGGTGACCTTGACCGACTTCTGCGTATCGGTGACCGAAAAGGCGACGGTGGCGCCTTGGCCGCGCACGATGGTGCCCTTTTCGACGAGGCCGCCAAGGCGGATTCGCTGGCCGAGTTGGACGGTCGCGGTGGTGAGATCGGCCGGCATGTAGAAATAGGAGGCCTTCTGGCCGAGCGCATAGAAGGTGAGACCGGCCGCGGCACCCAGGAAGGCCAGACCGGCAATGATCACCGACAATCGCCTCTGCTTGCGGGTCATCTCTTACTCCGTCGCCGTGACGCCGAGGGAGGCGGCAAAGGCGGTGAACTTCTTGGCTTGCTCGCTGTCGGCGCCAAAGACGGCAACAGCGCGGCCGAGGGCGTCGCGCGCCTGGTCGGCCTTGCCGAGCACGACATAGGAACGAATGAGCCGCATCCATCCTTCCTCGTCGCGCGGATTTTGCTTCAGCCGGTCGTCGAGGCCGGCGACCATGGTCTCGATCATCGCCTGCCGGTCCTGCGGCGACATCTGCTGCGCAGCCTCGACGGCTTGAGCATCAGGGCCATTGACCGGCGTCCCGGCGGCCACTGCCGGCCCGGTCGTTTCCGCAAGCGCCTGCTGGACGGCGCTGCGCCAGGGCGAATCCGGCGGCAGTTGGCCGAGCATCTTCTGCCAGGCGGCCGCGGCTTCGGCCTTCTTGCCTTCCTGCGCAAGACCCATCGCCAGATAGAAGCTCGCCTTGGCGTTGGCGGGGTCGAGCTTCAGGGCCGCCTCGAAGGCATCCTGAGCCTCGGCCGACACGATGCCGCCGGCGGCATTGGCGATCGCCTCGCCGAGGCCGGCTTGCCGTACAGCGTTGTCGCCGTCGAGGCGGATGGCGTTGCGATAGGCCGTCACCGCGTCGGTGTAGCGCTGCAGGCGCAGATAGACAGGCGCCAGAACGTCCCAGCCCTTGCCGTCAGACGGATTGGCGGCGAGGTGGGCCTCGGCGCGCGCGACCAACTCATCGACCGAGGAATCGGCCGGGCTCTTGGCGAGCCGTTCGGCCAATGGCTGCGACGGCAAATCCGGCGAGCCGAGCTCGCCATAGAGTCCCCAGCTCACCAGCGGCACCGCCAGCACGGCGGCGGTGGCCACAAGCCTTGCGGCTCGCGAGGCGCGCGGCGCCGCCGCGCCTGCCTGGTCAGCCGAGCCGAGACGCAGGATGCGGCGGCCGATCTCGGCGCGCGCTTCCTCGGCTTCGGCCGGCTGGATAAGCCCGCGCGCCATGTCGCGGTCGAGCTCGGCGAGCTGGTCGCGGTAGACCTCGAGGTCGTGATCGCCGGCCGCGGACGGGCCTTTCGTGCCGCCAGCCAGCGGCAGAAGCACCGCCAGGCTGGCGCCCAGCGTGAGGATTGCGGCTATGACCCAGAACAGCATGGCTATTCCAATAAAGGCAGAGCCCTGCCCTGCCAACACAAGCGTACTGCGACGCTTTGACGACAGACGCGCCGGAGAACCTTGATCGATATCAATCTCGCCGGACTGTAGCCGAAATTAGAGCAATTCCAGGAAAAGTGCGCAGCGGTTTTCCGTTCGGAATTGCGTCGTGACAAACACTTGGAGCGGGTCGGCCCTCCGATCAAAGACCGAACCGCTCTAAGTCAACGGCGTCCAGCTGCCGTCAGCGTTGCGGCAGGCCGTGCCGCGTGCGGTGACGCCCGATGTGCCGGTGTAGACGGTGTGGGTATACTGCCGGCAGTCCTGCGAACCGACCCGGTAAGGCTGAGCGGCGACGACCTCGCCGTAATGGGACGAGCCGTCGCTCTTCCACGTCACCTTCTGGCCGCTCGCGGTGTATTCCAGCGCCTTGTATTCCGCCTCGAGACCCTTGCGTTTCTCGGCGTCGCTGAGGCCCGAGCCGATCGATCCGCCGACCAGTCCGCCATTCATGGCCGCGACGATGCTGGTTCCCACCTTGCCAGCGGCCGGCGGCGTGGCGACGGGCGTGACCGTGGGACCGCTCCTGCCCAGCGTTGTGCAGCCTGAAACGGCCATCAGGGCGGAAACGAGCGCGACGCGAATCTTCATGCCAACAACCGGTTCTCTTGAGCGGGATGGACTTCTTGAGCGAAAGGCACTGGGGGCCGCGCCATCGGGGAGGGTGGCAAGGCCATAGTGTTGATATTTGTCGGAAATTTGGCCGCAGCCGGCCGCGTGCAAATCGATAAAAAACATCACTGAAGGCTCCGCAATCTGACCACCGCCCTCAAGCCGCCCATGCCGGACCGTTCCAGCGCCAGGACGCCTCCATACTCGTTGACGAGGTCGGCGACAATGGCAAGCCCAAGCCCCGTTCCCGGCTTCGTCTCGTCCAGCCGCCGCCCGCGCTTCAGCACCTCTCGCGCCTTGTCTTCGGGAATTCCCGGCCCGTCATCCTCTATAACGATTTCAAACAGGCCGGCGCTTCCCGCGACAGGGGCGACCGAGACGGCGACGGCGCCCTTCGCCCATTTCATGGCGTTGTCGAGCAGATTGCCGAGCAATTCCTCCAGATCCTCGCGCTCGCCGGCAAAGACGATCTCGGCAGGCGGCGGCGACAGCGTGAGCTTCGTCCGCGGGTTGAGCTTTTGCAGCACGCGCACCATGCGCTCGACCAGCGGCGAAACCGGTGTGCGGAAGACGACACTGTCGCGCTGGGCGGCGACACGCGCGCGCTGCAGATAATGGTCGACCTGCTTCTGCATCGAGGCAGCCTGATCGGAGATGAGCTGGCCTTTGGCGCCGCCCAGCGCACGGCCTTCGTTGATCAGCACGGCAAGCGGCGTCTTCAGCGAATGGGCGAGATTGCCGACTTGCGTGCGCGAGCGCTCGACAATGCGCCTGTTGTTCTCGATCAAGGCATTGGTCTCGTTAGCGAGAGGCTCGATCTCGGCCGGAAAACGCCCGTCGAGCCGCTGCGCCGTGCCCTCGCGCACCATGGCCAGCGCATTGCGCACGCGCCGCAAGGGCTGCAGGCCCAAAAGAATGGCGATGGCGTTGATGGCGATCATGCCGACGCCGAACAGCGACAGATAGGTGAGCAGGCGGCGCTGGAAGCGCGCGATCTCCTGTTCCAGCTCGCTGTGGTTGCCCATGACGCGAAAGCGTGCGGCGCGGTTCTTGGCATCGAGCACGAACTCGCTCTCGAAGACCTCGAGCTCCTCGCCCTTGATGCCTTCGGTCGCGTAGCTGCGCTGGAAGTTCGCGTTGAAGGGAACCTCGGCGACGCTTGGCGACAGGATCGAGGTCGTCATCGAGGAGGAGTGGATTTCGCCGTGAACACCCTCGGAGGCCGGCTCAACGGACCAGTACCAGCCGGAATTCGGCTCGGAGAAGCGCAGGTCGCCAAGGTCGGGCGAGCCGGTGAGCGCGCCATTGTCGGAAATGCCGACCGAACCGATCAGGTTGAACAGATGCGCCGAAAGCAGGCTGTCGAAACCGCGCTCGCTGGCCTGGCGGTAAAGCGTGGTGATGAGGGTGAAGATGACGACCAGCGTCAGGATCGCCCAGATGGTGGAGAAGGCGATGACACGGAAGGTCAGCGAGCGCGGCCAGAGCCGCAGCCTTGAAAGCCACGTTCCCATCGTCGGCTTCAGCGGTTCCGCGTTACGCCTCCGGCTCTCGCATGCGATAGCCCATGCCACGCACGGTTTCGATCATGTCGATGCCCATCTTCTTGCGAAGCCGCCCGACAAACACCTCGATGGTGTTGGAATCGCGGTCGAAGTCCTGGTCGTAGAGATGCTCGACCAGCTCGGTGCGCGACACCACCTCGCCCATATGGTGCATCAGATAAGCAAGCAAACGGAACTCATGAGAAGTGAGCTTCAGCGGCATGCCGTTGACATCGGCCTTCGAGGCCTTGGTGTCGAGCCTGAGCGGTCCGCAGGTGAGCTCGGACGAGGCATGGCCGGCGGCGCGACGGATCAGCGCCCTCACCCTGGCCAGCACTTCCTCGATGTGGAAAGGCTTGGTGACATAGTCATCGGCGCCGGCGTCGATGCCGGCCACCTTGTCGCTCCAGCGGTCGCGCGCGGTCAGGATCAGCACCGGCATCTTGCGCCCGCCGCGGCGCCAGCGCTCGACGACGCTGATGCCGTCCATCTGCGGCAGGCCGATGTCGAGCACGACGGCATCGTAAGGCTCGGTGTCGCCGAGGAAATGCCCCTCCTCCCCGTCATAGGCGCGGTCGACGACATAGCCGGCGTCGACCAGCGCGTCCGCCAGTTGCCGGTTGAGATCCTTGTCATCCTCGACGACGAGCACGCGCATGGTTTTGAGCCTGTTGAGGGATGGAGGTATAGGCCGATTCCGCCGGCCTGGGAAACTTAAGCCTGTTAAAGGGAATGGGGCGTCAGTTCAGCGGCACCACGATCTCGGAACGACGCGGGCGTTGGCCTTCCTTGCCGGGGACGAGCACGACGATGACGCAGACCGGCTGGCCGCCGCGCGTCGACTGCGAGGCCTTGGCGAGCGTGCCGCCATTCTGCGCGGCGACCTGCTGGCCGATCGCATAGCAGTCGCCGGCGGCAAGCACGACCGGCTGCTCGGCTGACGGTTCGATGGCCGGCATGGCAATCGCCTGCGACGCAAAAAGGCCGGCTGCGGCAAGCGCCAGCGTCGCGGTGCGGATATGGGAGCGGAACGTTTTCATGATCACGGTTCTAACGCATGTGTGCTGAACGTGAAATGAACGGTGAACGGCCGAAAATCCATGCCCGCCATGCCCCCTTGGTTTTACGCAATTCCGGACGGAAAGACCGCTACGCACTTTTCCTGGAATTGCTCCAGCGCTAGACGAATCCTGCTGCCCGGCTCCCACCGCCCAAGCTTGGGATTCATAGCCGGAAAATCACCGGCGCGGCTACGGTTTTCGCGGGCGGGATATGCGCTAGTTTGCGCCGTGAAGCCGGTGACGACGGGAGAATGCCATGACGAGCGAGGACCTTGCCGATCGCTACAAGGGTTACATCGCCTGCCTCAACGCACAGGACTGGGACAATCTCGACCGGTTCGTCGGCGAACAGGTGCAGTATAACGGCGAGACGATCGGGCTTTCGGGCTATCGCCGGATGCTGGAAGGCGATTTCCAGGCTATTCCGGATCTGCGTTTCAACATCGAGCTTCTGGTCTCGGAGCCGCCGCGGGTGGCGGCCCGCCTGCATTTCGACTGCAGGCCCAAGGGCGTGCTGTTCGGCCTGCCGGTGAAGGGCAAGCGCGTCGCCTTCGCCGAGAACGTCTTCTATGAATTCCAGGACGGACGGATATGCGAGGTCTGGTCGGTCATCGACAAGGGCGCCATCCAGGCTCAACTTTGATGCATGTCGCGCAAAAGTGTGCAGCGGTTTTGCGAAAACGACATGCATAAAAACAAAGACCTAAAGCGCGTCGCCTGGATCCATTTCAGCGCGACGCGTTTTAGGACTGGTCGCTCAGGCGCTTTCCTGCGTCAGCGCGCGAAAGCGCAGCAGCCCGTGATGGACCGTCAGGTCCTCGTCATAGCGCGCCTCGGCGAATTCCAGCGACAGACGCGTCTGGCCGCGCGGGCCGATGGAGAGCGCCGCGCCGTCGAGGCGTGCCCTGATGCTGTCCATGATGAGGCGCGTCTCGGCCTCCCCTTGAGCCTTCGACCAGACATGCAGCGTGATGAGCTGATCATTGTCGTTGTCGGCGCCGGTTTCGAGATCGAAGGCGCTGGTGCGGCCGTAGGTGACGTGCGGATAGGCCGCCTTGGCGTCGGCGCGCTCGAGCAGGCCGGCGCCGCCCAGCAGCGCCGAAAGCGACGCGTCGGTCTTCAGCCTCAGGAACAAGGCCTGCATCAAATCGCCAGGTGCCGTCATTTACCGTCCATCACAAAACAGCCTTCGGTTCGTTCCTAACCTGATCGGCAACGTAACCACGCTGGCGATCCGATACCAGATCGCGAATCGTTTTGACTGTAGCGTGAACGGCGAAAGTCTGGAAAATATTACGTTTTCGGACTCACGACACCGGCGCCGCACCGCCCTCTTCGGTGCGCCGTGCGATGAACTCGTCGAGTACGCCGGTGGTGGCGGCGGCGGATTGCGGCGGCTGGAAATCGGCAAGGATCCGCTTCCAGACGCCGGTGGCGCGCTCGGTGGCGGTCTTGCCGCCGGCTTGCGTCCAGTTGCCGAAATTCGACCAGTCGGCGACCAGCGGCTCGTAGAAGGCGGTGCGGTAGCGCGTCATGGTGTGGGCGGCCGAGAAGAAGTGGCCGCCGGGCTGCACCTCGGCGATTGCCTCGAAGCCGATGGCGTCGGCGTCGCCCGGCGTCGTGGCGCAAAGCTCGGCGACCGTCTGCAAGGCCTCGATATCGGTGATCAGCTTCTCGAAAGAGACGCTCAGGCCGCCTTCCAGCCAGCCGGCGGCATGGATGCAGACGGTGGCGCCGGCCAGCACCGAGCCCCACAGCGCGAATTGCGTCTCGTGCGCTGCCTGCGCGTCGGAGATGTTGGCGGCGCTGCCGCCGCCGGAACGCCAGGGCAGGCCGGTGAAGCGCGCGAGCTGGCCGGCGCCCAGCGTCGCCTTGATGTGCTCCGGCGTGCCGAAGGCAGGCGCGCCCGACTTCATGTCGACATTGGAGGAGAACGAACCATAGACCACCGGCGCGCCGGGGCGCACGAGCTGGGCCAGCGTCAGCCCGGCCAGCGCCTCCGCATGCTGCAGCGTCAGCGCTCCGGCGACCGTGATCGGCGCCATGGCGCCCGCCAGGCAGAAGGGCGTGATGATCGAGACCTGGCCGGCCTTGGCAAAATCGATGATGCCTTGCGCCATCGGGATGTCGAGCTGGCGCGGCGAATTGGTGTTGATGACGGTGTAGCAATAGACGCCGGCGCGGAATTCATCCTCGGACAGGCCGCGCGCCAGCCGGACCATCCCGAAGCTGTCGTCGACCTGCGGCGTGCCGCGCGCGAAGACGAAGGGGAGCTTGTCGGACAAAGTGAGCTGAGCCCGGCCGGTGGCGTAGTGGCGAAAGCGGGTGTCGACGTCCTGCGGCTCGATGCAGGGGCCGAGCATGTGCAGCACGTCGAAATGCTGCAGCAGCTTCATGAACTCGTCGAAGGCGGCGAGCGTTCCCGGCCGCCGGCCGCGCTCGAGATCGGTGACATTGGGCGCGCCCGAGCCGGCGAGGAACGCCATAGACCCGAGCTCGAGCATCAGATCGCGGGAGCGGTCGCCGCCATAGGCCGGGATCGAGCGCGGCGCGGAAGCCAGGGCCGCCTCGACCACGTCGCGGCCGATCCTCACCATCTGGCTGTCCTCGTCGACCAAGGCGCCGGCCTTGGCAAAGATGGCGCGCGCCTCCGGCAGCAGCACCTTGATGCCGAGCTCTTCCAGCACGCGCAGCGCCGTGTCGTGGATCGCGGCGACCTGGTCGTCGGAAAACACCGGCTGCGGCAGGAACGGGTTCTTCAGCGAACGGTAATTCGGATGGCGGCTCGACTCGATGCCGGCCTCACCGGTGCGTCCGCGCCGGCGTTCGCGCCTCAGATCGCGTGCGGCCTCGTCAATCATGGCATCCTCCTCATCCCCGCATCGCCCTGCCGTCGGGATCGTAAGGCGAGGCCGCGATGACGCGTGCCGGCCGTTCGACGCCGACAATGTGTACGGAAAGCGCCGTCCCCTCCCCGGCGAAATCGTCGTCCACCAACGCCAGGGCGACGCTCTTGCCGACGGTGTAGCCGTAGCCGCCCGAGGTGACGAAACCGACGCGCCGGCCCTTGTGCCAGACTGGCTCGAAGCCGCTGGCGTCGGCATCGAGGGCATCGACCTCAAGCGTAGCGATCCGGCGCGAAACACCCGCCTTGCGTTCCTTAAGAGCTGCTTCGCGGCCGATGAAATCGCCCTTGTCGAAAGCGATGAAGCGGTCGAGGCCGGTCTGGCCGGGCGTGTGGCCTTGCGTGAACTCGCGCGACCAGATGCCGAAGCTCTTCTCCAGCCTGAGCGAATTGAGTGCGTAGTAGCCGACCTCGGCGAGGCCGAGATCCTCGCCGGCGGCAAGCAGCGTCTCGCGCAGGGTCGAATGCAGGGTGGCCGGGCAGTTGATCTCGAAGCCGAGCTCGCCGGCGATCGACAGCCGGGCGACCCGCGCCCGCACCATCCCGATGTCGAACGCGCCGCAAGCCATGAAAGGTAGAGCTTCGGCGGAGATATCCTGATGGGTGGTGCGTTCGACGATCTTGCGTGCGTTCGGTCCGGTAACAAGGAAACCGGACGTCGCATCGGAAATGTCGGTGATCGAGACGCCGTCCGCCCTATGCGCCTCGAACCAGCGCATGTGGAATTCGCGCAGGTAATAGGATCCCATGATCCAGTATTCGCCGCCGCCCCAGTTGAGCACGGTGAGATCGCCCTTCAGCCTGCCGTCATGGCCGAGCATCGGAGCCAGTTTCGCGCGGCCGGGCTTCGGCAGACTGCAGGCCAGCAGCCGGTCGAGCCAGACCTCGGCGCCTAGCCCCAATACCGCATAGCGCGAGAAGGCCGTCGTATCGACGAGGCCGGCGGCGCGGCGGACCTGCAGCACCTCGTCGCCGACGATGTCGAAGGCGTTGGAGCGCCTCAGCGTCGTCTCCTCGCGAAAACCCATCGGCGCGAAATAGGCCGGGATTTCCAGGCCCCACGACGCCGTCCACTCGCAGCCTGCGGCGCTCATGCCGTCATAGGCGCCGGGACGCCTCAGCGGCCGTCCCGCCGGCAGCCGCTCGTTGGGGAAGGTCATGACGAAGCGGCGGGCATAGAACTGGCGCGTGGTCTGCTTGAGATATTCGCGGTTGGCGGCGAAGGCGCCGTAGCGGGCGATGTCCATGCCGAAGATGTCGGCCTGCGGCTCGCCGTAGATCATCCATTCGGCCAGCGACTTGCCGACGCCGCCGCCCTGGCTGAAGCCGGCCATGACGCCGCAGGCGACCCAGTGGTTCTTCAGGCCACGCACCGGGCCGACCAGCGGGTTGCCGTCCGGCGTGAAGGTGAAGGCGCCGTTCACCCATTTGCGGACGCCGGCGGTCGCCAGGCACGGAAAGCGCTCATAGGCCTTGGACAGCTCGGGGCTGATGCGGTCGATGTCCTCGGGGATCAGCTCGATGCCGTAATCCCAGGGCGCGCCGTCCATGTTCCAGTGCTTGGGGTTCTGCTCATAGACACCGAGCAGGATGCCCTTGCGCTCCTGCCTTAGATACGAAAAACCGTCGAGGTCGACGACGACGCCGATCTCCTCGTCGAGCGCGGCGACCTCGGGAATGTCCTCGGTGACGAAATAATGGTGCTCCATCGGCGTCACCGGCAGGTCGACGCCGGCCATCAACCCGACCTGCTTGGCCCACAGGCCGCCGGCATTGACGACATGCTCGGCAACGATCGTGCCCTTCTCGGTGACGACGTCCCAGCCGCCGTCGGCACGCTGCTTCAACTCGACGACGCGGTTGCGCAGGATGACATCGGCGCCGCGCTTTTTCGCGGCGCCCGCATAGGCATGCGTCGTGCCGTAAGGGTCGAGATGGCCCTCGTTGGAATCGTAGAGGCCGCCCAGCACATCGCTGACATCGACGATCGGGCAGATTTCCTTGATTTCCTCGGGCGTCACCAGCCGGGCCGTCTCGATGCCGACCGACTGGAACACCGCCCAAGCCGATTTCAGCCATTCCCAGCGCTGCGGGTCGCTCGCCATGTTGACGCCGCCGGTCATGTGCAGCCCGGCATTCTGGCCGGACTCGGCCTCGATCTCGCGATAGAGCTTGATCGTGTAGTCCTGCAGCGCCGCGACATTGGGATCGGCATTGAGCGCATGGAAGCCGGCGGCCGCGTGCCAGGTCGAGCCGGCCGTCAGCTCGGCGCGCTCGATGAGCGCCACATCGCTCCAGCCGAACCGCGTGAGATGGTAGAGGACCGAGGCGCCGACCACGCCTCCTCCGATGACGACTGCCCGGTAATGCGACTTCACGAGCCTCTCCCTCTCGTTGGAGGCCCTTACGGTACATGACCTGGACATATGTGTCTAGACACTTCTGTCCAGAGCTTGCGCTGCGTTTCGTGCCATGCCTATTGTGCGGCCATGATCATGACCGCTCCCCAGGCCGAACCATCGCCCGGCAACATCAAGGTCACGCGCTCGGACTGGATCAATCTGGCGCTTGAAACGCTGATTTCGGACGGCATCGAGAGCGTGCGCGTGCTTACGCTCGGCCAGAAGCTCGGCGTGTCGCGCTCAAGCTTCTACTGGTATTTCGAAAGCCGGCAGGACCTGCTCGACCAGTTGCTCAAGCATTGGCACGATACCAACACCACGGCGATCGTCGAGCGTGCCCGCCGCCCGGCCGAGACCATCATCATGGGTGTGATGAACGTGTTCGAATGCTGGGCCGACGAGCGGCTGTTCGACCCGAGGCTCGACTTCGCCGTGCGCGAATGGGCCAGACGCTCGGCCGACGTGCGGCGCATGATCGACCAGGCCGACGACGAGCGCCTCACCGCCATCCGCGACATGTACCGGCGGCACGGCTATGACGACGAGGACGCCTTCATCCGCGCTCGCGTCCTTTACTACATGCAGATCGGTTACTACGTGCTCGACCTCAAGGAGCCGGTCGAGGCCCGGGTCAGCCATCTCGCCGCCTATCTGCGCTCCTTCACCGGGCAGGAGCCGACCGAGGCGGATGTGGCGCATTTCATGCGCTTCATCGCGGCACGGTGATATCGCAAAGCATGCACGATCAACCTTAGCGTTCAACAAAGCTTGGGTGTGGCTTCGCTGCTCTTGTGAGCGGTGATAAAATGGTCGAATAGTCTGGCAGGGTGCCACCCTGAAACTGCCCGCATGCTGTTTCCGGGCGAAAGCGCGCCGGGGCGGAAGTCTGGAATGGCAAGTCCTTCGAAACCACGCAAGAGAAGAGGCCGGATTGCCTCGGCGGCTCTTGCTGTCGACGCGTGGCTCGATTCCTCGCTCTACGAAATCGGCTTCAAGGCGCGCGAATTCTGGGAAGCGGCCACCATCTTTTTCCGCCGTTTCCGTCTGCATGGCTGGCGGCGCGCCATCATCGAGGTGCTGAGCGAAGGTTTCACCATGGGCGCAGGCGGCTTCGTGGTGCTCCTGGCGCTGGCGATGCCCGCCTTCGAGATCACTGCCGGCGACTGGCGCAACCAGGGCGATTTCGCCGTCACCTTCCTCGACCGCTACGGCAACGAGATCGGCCAGCGCGGCATCATCCAGCGCGATTCCGTGCCGGTCGACGAGATGCCGGACATCGTCATCAAGGCGGTGCTGGCGACAGAGGACCGGCGTTTCTTCGACCACTACGGCATCGACGTTCTCGGCCTGTCGCGCGCTGTCTTCGAGAATGTGCGCGCCAATTCTGTGGTCCAGGGCGGCTCCAGCATCACGCAGCAGCTCGCCAAGAACCTGTTCCTTTCCAACGAGCGCACCCTCGAGCGCAAGATCAAGGAAGCCTTCCTGTCGCTGTGGCTGGAGGCGAACCTCTCGAAGAAGGATATCCTGCAGCTCTATCTCGACCGCGCCTATATGGGCGGCGGCACGTTCGGCATCGAGGCGGCGGCGGATTTCTATTTTGGCAAGAGCGTCAAGGACCTGAACCTCGCGGAGGCGGCGATGCTCGCCGGGTTGTTCAAGGCGCCGACCAAGTACGCCCCGCACATCAACCTGCCGGCGGCGCGCGCGCGCGCCAATGTGGTGCTTTCCAACCTCGTCGATGCCGGCTTCATGACCGAGGGCCAGGTGCTGCAGGCACGGCTGCATCCAGCCGACGTCGTCGACCGCGGCGAGCAGAAGAGCCCCGACTATTTCCTCGACTGGGCCTTCGACGAGGTGAAGAAAATAGCCAAGCCCGGCCAGCATTCGCTGGTTGCCCACACCACCTTCGATGCCAACATCCAGAAGGCGGCTGAAGAGTCGGTCGAGTTCCATCTCCGTCAGTTCGGCAAGGAATACAACGTCACCGAAGGCGCGGTGGTGGTGATCGAGACCAATGGCGCGGTGCGCGCCATCGTCGGCGGCCGCGACTATGGCGCCAGCCAGTTCAACCGCGCCACCAAGGCGTTGCGCCAGACCGGGTCGTCGTTCAAGCCCTACGTCTACGCCACCGCGATGGAGCATGGCTTCACCCCGGACTCGGTGGTTTCCGGTGGTCCGATCAGTTGGGGCAGCTGGTCGCCGCATAACTACAGCGGCGGATCGGCCGGCAATGTCACGCTGCTGACCGCAATCGCCAAGTCGATCAACACCGTGCCGGTGCGGCTCGCCAAGGACCATCTCGGCATCGGCCCGATCAAGGCGATGGCCGAATCGATGGGCGTGGAATCGCCGCTGGAATCACACAAGACCATGGTGCTCGGCACGTCCCTCATGACGGTGATGGACCAGGCGACGGGCTACAGCGTCTTTGCCCAGAACGGCTTCGTCGGCTCCAGGCACGGCATCACCCAGCTCGTCACCCGCACCGGCGATGTGGTGTATGACTGGACCAAGGACGCGACGCCGCCGCACCGCGTGCTGTCGGAACAGGCGTTGAAATACATGAACACCATGTTGGCGGCGGTGCCGGTGATCGGCACGGCCAGACGCGCCCAGCTTCCCAACATCGTCGTCGCCGGCAAGACCGGCACCACGCAATCCTACCGCGACGCCTGGTTCGTCGGCTTCACCGGCAACTACACGGCCGCGGTCTGGCTCGGCAATGACGACTTCACGCCGACCAACAAGATGACCGGCGGTTCGCTGCCGGCGATGGTGTGGCAGCGGCTGATGGTCTATGCACACCAGAATATCGACCTGAAGCCGATCCCGGGCCTCGATCATCCGTTCGTCGACCCGGAGGTCGCGGCCAAGGCCGAGGAGGCGGCGAAGAAGGAGGCCTCGGACGCCACGGCGCAGGCACAGGCGGAGCGACCGCCGGTGCTCTCCAGCCGCACCACGCAGACGCTGAGGGAGATGACCAAGACTTTCCAGGCGGCACCCGTTCTCAACGCACCCACCCTGCCGGAGACGCTGTCGGCGCTTTAAGACCTTGTTTTGATGCATGTCGTTTTCCCAAAACCGCTGCACACTTTTGGGCGACATGCTCTAGTGGAGACTAGGCAATCTAAGACGGGCCCATTCGCCGCGTGGGATCTCGGCGCCGACACGGAAGTTGAACGACAAGACCCTCGTCGCTTCGGCATCGACCTCGCACCGGAAGCCTAGGCGGTACCATGTGGTTGCCGTGCTGAAGGCGGCCTCCGGAGGGGCAAGAACATTGCCTACCTTCAGCGGAATAGACGGCAGCCATTTGGGAGAATAAGAGGCCTCCTGCAATTCCTGATTCAGAACGCTGCCGCAAAGGTTGGCAACCCTCTGATCGCGAGGCACGCCGCTCATGGAGCTTGTGGCCAGCGCATCGCCGGTAGCGCCCTGCGAGTAGAGCTTTCGAACACCCGGAAGGCCCGAATAGATCGGCGATCCAGCAACGGCGGCGTTGGTGGAACTTGGCGTCCCGGCGCTCCTGCTTCGGGACTTCGAGACCCTTGCAGGCCTGAACTTCAGCGCATTTGCGGGTTTGGGCTTTGGCTTTTCGGCCGCGGCCGGAAGCTCGACCTTACCGTCGCTCTCAGCACCCAACGGCGTCGGCGCTACGGCTGTTTCAGCGGTTTGCGCTCCTGCCTCTTGTTTGTCCGCCTGCTGTCTATGTGTGTCCTGGTCTGCCTGCTTTTCATCACTCTGCGTGGGCTTGGCGTCCGTCGCGGCGGTTACCGGCTTGTCGTCGGCCTTGCTTGGATCTGCCCGCTGATCGGCGTCTGCCGGCGCGGCAGATTGGTTCTGTGCAGGCTTGGGCACGGCAGGCGGCTTCGAATCGTTATCCTTGGCCGGCGAGGGCGTGTTGTCTCGATCGCCGCCTCCTTCCAGAGATTTCCTCGGACCGGTATCCTTGTCGCCGTACTGAAAAACGGGCTTTAGCACCGCGATAGCTGGTGGCTTCGGCGGCTGCTTTTCCTGCAAAGGCGGTTTTTCAGCCTTCGGTTCCGGCGGCTTTTCGGCCTTCGGCTGCGGTGCGGGCGGAGGCTTCGGTTTCGGTTGCTCGGGCGGAGGCACAAGCGCGACATTGACCGGCTGTTCCTGGTCCGGCTGTTGGGCAGGCCTCGGCAGGCTGTAGACCAGAAACGCTGCGATGAGCGCATGCAGGATCAGCGACGCGGGCAAGGCCCACGCCAAATTCCAACGCCGTTCCTCTGTCTCACCCTTCATCTCGATCGATGTGGAACGAAATGGCGGCGGCTTCAAGCACAGGCATCGGATGGGAGCGAACCAGTACCTTCTCACAGTGATAAGACGCGGGCCGCATTGTGCGACGCTAGCTTCCGACGGCCTCGTCAATGACCGCTATCGCGTCGACCTCTATGAGGTAGCCTGGGGACATTATCGCTACCCCGACCACCACATTCGCTGGCTTGTGATCTCCAAACAGCGAAATCTGCGCTTCTTCGATGATCGGAACGTGCTCATCGCGCTTGTAATCGACAATGTAGATTGTGATCTTGCAAACTTGCTCAGGCCGTGCATCTGCCGCACTGAGCGCTCGGCCGAGATTGCTGAATGCCAGGCGCGCTTGCGCCGCAAAATCACCATGCCCAACGAGCTTGCCGTGTATGTCTTCGGGCTGCTGACCTGAGACGAATACCAGCTTGGATCCCTTCGCGACGACGACCTGTGTGTACATCTCTGGAACTGGCAGACCATCTGGGTTGATGAGTTCGAGCGCCATTGAATAGTCTCCTGCTTCGTTCGACTGAAATCGACATTGGTGATCACCGCGTCGCTGGCACACAGGACGATAGCAAAGCGCCGGCGCTGGTGCGTGGCGATGCAGCGCCGCATGAGGCATCGATGATCCGGGGGTCGCAGGGCGGAATCTCGCCCATGACAAGCCGATCGTCAACACGGGGAATGCGCCGCTGGCTGCTCGGTAGAAGGACCTGATGGCAACGTGCCATTTGGATGAGCACCGGACGCGCAGGAACCCGCCATTTGCAGGCCGCATCACCTGAATATCGCAACGCCTTGGAGCAAGCCGACTTGCCACGAAGCCCCGCGCCGCGATATCCCGAGCAACCTCCTCTGTTTCCGGCCCCATGCTCAAGAACGCATTCCTCACGCTGCTTTCGCTTGCCATAGCCATCGGGCTGGGCGGCGGCAGCGTCTGGTACGCGCTCAACGCGCAGGACGGCGTGGGCGCGATCCGCATCGGCCGATGGACCGCCTTTCCCGAAATCGGCACCCAGGCGGCCGATCCCTATTCGAAGGCGCGCGTGGCGCGCGAGGGTGTGCTGGCGCTCGGCCGGGCGGAGGGGCTCTCCTTCGTCGCCGAGCGCGACGAGGCCGGCGAGCCGCTGAAACGGGAATGCGCCTACACGATCGAAGGCGGCTATCCGACGGCCCGGTTCTGGACGCTTTATGCTGCAGACCGGTCGCTCGGCGTCATCGACACCGGCAAGCCAAGGCAGGCAGCGCTCCAATCCTACGAGGTGCTGCGCCAGCCCGACAATTCGATCGTCATCTCCGTCGGCGACCGCCCTGCCCCCGGCAACTGGCTGCTCATCAACGGCTTCGGCAAGATGTATTTCGTGCTGACCTTCTACGAC
>NZ_RZSL01000760.1:0-2435 GCF_003997355.1 Mesorhizobium sp. M1E.F.Ca.ET.041.01.1.1
CCCGCCGCATCCGGGGCAGTCCAGCGCGGGCTGTTCGATGCCAGCGCCGGGATGGCGGCTTTGCGCGTGGCGGCGACAGGCGAAACCGCGTCTGCCTTGGGCGCGGCTTGCGGCGCGGCGGCGACACTGACAGCGCTCGCCGCGGCCGGAGCGATCTTCGTCGTCTTGACCGGAATCGCGGGCACGCTCTGCTCCGCGCTTGCGATCGCCTGCCGTTCATTGGCTGGCAGGGCCAGCCAAAGCGCCACCCCCGCCACGCCGAGCAGCGCCACGGTACCGACGGCCGCGATCACCAGATGCGCGTTCGACTGCAGGCTCTGCCAGAACGAAGGCCGCATGTCATAGCCGAACTGCACTGCAAAGCGCCGTCGTTCCGGCGCGCCGAAACTGAAGGGCTCATACACTTAGACCACCTCCAACAACCGGGCCGACGTTCTTTCGATCTTGCCGCGACATGTCGCGGTTGATCGGCATCGGTCCCGAAATTCCAGCGGGCAGGCCCGCGCAAATCCCCGTTTTATCGCCCAGAACCGGCATCTCTTGCCGGCGATTGTGGCATGAGTGCGCCTTTTTACGAAATTTCCTGCATTTGTTAACGATTCTGCAACGTGCTGCGGAGACGCGCTCTCCATCGAATCAAGCACTTCCACCGGGATGCTCGACCCTCAAATCCGGTCGCGTAACGCGAACCAGTTGAGCGCCAGGAACAGCAGTGGCGCGCGAAAACGACGGCCCCCCGGGAAAGCGGGAATCTTCAGATCCTCGATCAGTTTCAGCCTGTCGCGGTTGCCGGCGACCGTCTCTGCGTAAAGTTTGCCGAAGAAGTTCGACAGCATGACGCCGTGTCCGGAATAGCCGCCTACGGAAATCACGTTCGGCATCACCTCGCACACGAAGGGTTTTCGCGGCATGGTGATGCCGACATAGCCGCCCCAGCCATGGGTGATCTCGACATCCTTGAGCGCCGGATAGAGCTCGGCGATCTGCCGGCGGATGTGGATATGGATGTCCTTCGGATCGTTGACGGCGTAGACCTCGCGGCCGCCGAACAAAAGCCTGCCGTCCTTCGACCTGCGGAAATAGCGCACGACGAAGCGGGAATCGTCCACCGACTCGCCTCCCGGTAGAACATTGGAGGACGATCCGAGCGGCACGGTGGCGCCGATGAAGGAGCCGATCGGCATGATGTGGGCGGCGCTGACAGGCTCGAGATTGCCGCCATAGGCGTTGACCGCGATCAGGCATTTCTCGGCTGATATCGTGCCTTTCGGGGTGGTGACCCTCACCTTTCCTCCGCTGGCGGCGATGCCGGTCGAGGGCGTCCGCTCGAACAGATGCGCGCCGGCCGTGGCCGCCGCTTTTGCCGTGCCGATCACCAGTTTCAGCGGGTGGAGGTGCCCGGTCCCGGTATCACGCGTGCCGCCGAAATAGCGCGCCGAGCCCAGCCGCTCCGCGGTCTCGCCGGCATTCATGAAGGCGATGTGCGGATAGCCGAAGCGGCTCGCCATGATCTCGGCATGGCGCTTGTAGTCGTCGACATAACGCTTCTTATGCGCCACCGACAGTTGACCCGGCATGTAGTCGATCTCGATCCGGTTGGCTGCCGCGAAGTCCAGCAGATGCGTCTTTGCCTCTTCCGCGAGATCGAAAAGCGCTTTGGCGCGGGAGAGACCGTATTCGTCCTCGAGTTCCTCCGCCCAGGCGCGCTGGCCGGTCCCGAGCTGGCCGCCATTGCGCCCCGACGCGCCATCGCCCAAGCGGTGCGCCTCGATCAGCACCACATTTGTGCCCGCCTTGGCCAGATGCGCCGCCGCCGAAAGTCCCGTAAAGCCGCCGCCGATGATGACGACATCGCAGGTCCGATCGCCGTCAAGCGCCGGATATTCGGGACGCGGCCCGACAGTGTCCTCATACCAGGAACGGCCGGGGGAGATGGGGGATTGGTAGGGCATGATTCGCCAGAACGCGAGGCTTTTTCAGTAAGGGAAAGCGAATAGCGAGTAGCGAATAGGGAATGAAGTTGGTGTTGTTCTATTCGCTATTCGCTATTCGCTATTCGCTCTCTCACACATTCAGCAACAGATACTCCCGCTCCCACGGGCTGATCACTTCCATGAAGGTCTCGAACTCGGCTCGCTTGATCGCCGCGTAAGTTGCGGCGAAGGATTTCCCGAGGATGGCGCTGAGCTCCTTGTCGCCCTCGAACAGGTCGACGGCTTCGAGCAGGCTGCGCGGCAGGTCGATCTCGTCCTCATTGGCCGTGGTCAGCACCGGCGCCGAAGCCGTTTCCTTCTTCGTCATGCCGATCAGCCCGCAGGCGAGCGAGGCGGCGAGCGCCAGATAGGGGTTGGCATCGGAGGACGGGATGCGGTTTTCGACGCGCCGCGCCGCGGGGTCGGATCGCGGCACGCGGAAGGCCGTCGTGCGATTGTCGT
>NZ_RZSL01000761.1:0-2432 GCF_003997355.1 Mesorhizobium sp. M1E.F.Ca.ET.041.01.1.1
CCTCCCCCATCGAGGGGGAGGTCCCGAGCGCAGCTCGGGGGTGGGGGTGACTGGCGCCGGCGTCGGCGCTTTCACCCCGCCCCGCCACTTCGTGGCGACCCTCCCCTCGATGGGGAGGGTAGGGCGCAGGCTCCTGCTCCGGCGCAGCCTGCTCGGCTTCCGGTTTCAGCGCCTCCAGCGCGTCCCATTTGATCGGCGGCAGGGGCGCGGTCTCGTCGACACGCTCCTCGACGACCTCTTTCTTGCCGAACGAAAATATCTTCTTGAAGAAACCAGCCATACGTCTCGCAGTCTCAGGCGGCTTGGGCGGCAAGCGGGGCCGCGATCAGGCGGGCGCCGTCATGGCCGGTGACAACAGCCTCGACGATCTCTCCCGCCTGGCCAGCGGCAATCGCGGTAAGCGTGAAGCCTTCGGTGCGGCCGAGCCCGTCGCGCTCGACCAGGATCGACTGGCGGGTGCCGGCAAGGGACGCCAGATGACGGCGATAGGCGGCCTCGCCGGCGGCGCGCAGCCTTGCGGCGCGCTGCTTGACCACCTCGCGGCGGACCTGCGGCATGCGTGCGGCGGGCGTGCCCTCGCGTGGGCTGAACGGGAAGACGTGGAGGTGCGTGAGGCCGCACTCCTCGACAATTTTCTCCGAGTTCTCGAACATCGCCTCGGTCTCTGTCGGGAAGCCGGCGATGATGTCGGCGCCGAAGACGATGCCGGGGCGGAGCTTGCGCACGTCCTCGCAGAAGCGGATCGACTGGTCGCGCGAATGCCGGCGCTTCATGCGCTTCAGGATCATGTCGTCGCCCGACTGCAGCGACAGATGCAGATGCGGCATCAGCCTCGGCTCGGTGGCGATCGCCTCGAGCAGGTCGCCGTCGGCCTCGATGGAATCGATCGAGGACAGCCTGAGCCGCTTCACCTCCGGCACCTGGCGCAGGATCGTCTTCACCAGCTTGCCGAGCTTCGGGCTGCCGGGCAGGTCGGCGCCGAAACTGGTCATGTCGACGCCGGTGAGCACGATCTCGGCGTAGCCATTATCGGCCAGACGCTTCACCTGTTCGACCACGGCGCCCATCGGCACCGAGCGCGAATTCCCGCGGCCGTAGGGGATGATGCAGAAGGTGCAGCGGTGGTCGCAGCCGTTCTGCACCTGGACGAAGGCGCGCGCGCGGCCCTCGATGGCGTCGACCATGTGGCTCGCCGTCTCGCGCACCGAGAAGATGTCGTTGACGCGCGCCTTCTCGGTGTCGTTGACGCCGAAATCGGGCAGCGCGCGGTAGGAGTTCGCCTTCAGCTTCTC
Source organism: Mesorhizobium sp. M1E.F.Ca.ET.041.01.1.1 (assembly GCF_003997355.1). NCBI lineage: Bacteria > Pseudomonadati > Pseudomonadota > Alphaproteobacteria > Hyphomicrobiales > Phyllobacteriaceae > Mesorhizobium > Mesorhizobium sp. M1E.F.Ca.ET.041.01.1.1. Next base: position 1,293 of record NZ_RZSL01000761.1, read on the forward strand.
CTCATTGCCGAGCACGAGGTCGACCTCGTCCATGGCGGCGAAATTCTGCGGCTCGGTCTGCGCCGCGCAGCCGGTGACGAAGATGCGCGCCTCAGGGTTCTCGCGGCGGGCCTTGCGGATCGCCTGCTTGGCCTGGCGCACCGCTTCTGCGGTGACGGCGCAGGTGTTGAAGATGACGGCGCCGCCTGGGAGCGCTCCGAGGCCGGCGCTTTCGGCCTCGCGGCGCATCACTTCCGATTCATAGGTGTTGAGGCGGCAGCCGCACGTGACGACGTCGACGCCCTTTGGAGCGGCGGACATCACGCGGCGCTTTCGGCGTCGCGTGCCCAGGCGCCGGTCGATGGATCGCAGCTGCCGGAAAACTCCCATTCGGCGGCGCCCGTCAGGATGACGTGGTCGTCCTCGCGCCACTCGACATTAAGCTCGCCGCCGCCGGGCGTGAGCAGCGAGACGCTGCGGCTGGTGCGCTTGGTGCGGGCGGCCGCCACCACCGCGGCGCAAGCCGCCGAGCCGCAGGCCTTGGTGAGGCCGGCGCCGCGCTCCCAGGTGCGGATGATCATCGTCTCAGGCGAAGTCACCTGAGCGATGGTGATGTTGGCGCGCTCGGGAAAGATCGGATGGTTCTCGAGCAGCGGGCCGAAGCGGTCGAGCTCGTAGGACCAGACGTCGCGATCGACCCAGAAGATGGCGTGCGGGTTGCCCATCGACACGACCGAAGGCGAGTGCAGCACCGGCGCATCGATCGGGCCGATCTGCAATTCGATCATGCGCGTGTCGCGGAACTCTTCCGCCAGCGGGATCTCCTGCCAGCCGAAGCGCGGCTTGCCCATGTCGACCGAGATCGTCCCGTCTGCATGTTCCTTGGCGTTGAGGATGCCGGCGCGGGTCTCGAAGGTGAAGATCTTCTGTCCGGTCTCGGCGGCTAGAGCCTGCACCACGCAGCGCATGCCGTTGCCGCAGGCCTGCGCCCCGGTGCCGTCCGAATTCAAGATGTCGACATAGTAGGCGGTGCCAGCCGTCCGCGCATCGTGGATCGCCATGATCTGGTCGAACTTCGTCGCCGCATCGGCGTTGAGCGCGATGGCCGCGTCGGCCGTCACCCTGTCGGCGCGGCCGCGCATGTCGGCAACGATGATCTCG
>NZ_RZSL01000762.1:0-2428 GCF_003997355.1 Mesorhizobium sp. M1E.F.Ca.ET.041.01.1.1
TCCGGCGATAGCGCGATAGCGGCTGCATCGAGCGCGTGGTCGAGTTGCTCGACGCTCGTCGCCCCGACGATCGGGATGACGGGAAACGGACGAGACTGCACGAAAGCAACCGCCAGCGTCACGGGATGGATGGCGGCCTCCCGAGCGATGGAAACATAGGCGTCGACCGCCGACCAGACCCTCGGCGTGCAACGGCCTCCGAGATCGCCATTGATCGCGCGACGCGATCCTTCCGGCGAATAGTCGGGCCGGTATTTGCCGCTCAGCAGGCCCGCTCCCGCCGGAGAATAGGCGAGCAGGGTCACCCCCTCGTTCATGGCCAGTTCCGCGAGATCGGTATCGTAGTAGCGGCAGAGCAGCGAGTACTCGTTCTGGATCGTCAGCGGGCGCGGACCGACACCGTCTTCGGCGAGGCGCAGCCACTGCGCCATGCCCCATGTCGTCTCGTTCGACAGGCCGAAATGTCGGATCTTGCCTTCTCTGCGGAGCGCACTGAGCGTTTCCAGGCATTCGGCCATTCCGGCCACGATCTCTGCCTTCACCTGGCCGGACGGGTCGAAGCTCCAGACCCTGCGAAAATGATAGTGACTCCGGTTGGGTACATGGAGCTGGTACAGATCGATATAGTCCGTCCTCAAACGGCGCAGCGAGTTTTCAACTGCGATCCGCAGGGTTTCGGCGGTGATCTTCGCGCCCCCGCGCACGACCTCCTGGCCAAGACCCGACACCTTGGTGGCGATCACCAACTCGTCACGCCGGTCCCTTCGGGCGAGCCAGTTCCCGATGTAGCTTTCGGTTCGACCGACGGAGTCTTCGCGAACCGGGTTAACGGGATAGATCTCTGCCGTGTCGATGAAATTCACGCCGCGCTCGACCGCGCGGTCAAGCTGTGCGTGCGCCTCTGCTTCGGTATTCTGACGGCCCCAGGTCATCGAACCCAGGCAGATCGAGCTCACTTGCGGACCGTCCGGACCCAATGCCGTTCTCTTCATCCAAAATCCCTTCCCTGCACCTATGCGACACTTCGCTCGCCGGCCTTTGCCGGTTCAACGAAGCGCGGTGTAGGCCCCATTGCGCAACAACGGAAGCAATCGATCGCCCTGCCGCTTGATCTCGGAGAGGTAAGGCGTGTCCGAGAGCACGAAGTGCGTGATGCCCAGGTCCCGGTACTTGCCGAGCGAGCGGGCGACGTCGGCTGCCGAACCGACCAGCCAGGTGGTGCCGGCACCGCCGCCGCCGTACTTGCCCGGCGCGGTGTAAAGATTGTCGTCGAGCACCTCGCCGCGGACCTGCAGATCGAGTAGCCGTCGCTGGCCCACGGCGACGGCGCGCCCGTGGTCGTTCCAGCCGGCGCCCTTGCCTTTCGCCATCTCGGCGACCTTCGCCTCGGCGTCCGCCCATGCCTGCTCCGTGCTGTCGCGAACCAGCGTGGTGACCCGCAAACCGAACTCCAGCGGAGGCAGGTCGCGGTCGAGTGCCTTGCTCAGGGCCTTCAGCCGATCGATTCGCTCCCGGATGTCGTCGAGCGGCTCTCCCCAGAAAAGCTGGACGTCGGCCTCGGTGGCGGACACCTGCTCGGCCGCCTCCGACGCGCCGCCGAAGTAGAGTTTCGGATGCCGACGGTCGCCACGGACCTGGATGCGCGGCACCACGGTGGAGTTTTCGACGTGGAAGTGCTCGCCCGCATATGTGACGTTCTCTTCGGTCCACAATCTGCGGACCAGCCGCATGAACTCCCTGGTGCGGGCATAGCGATGTGCCTGGTCGCCCTCGCTGTCGCCATACGCGGCAAGATTGTCCTTGCCCGAAACGATGTTGATCCGCACACGTCCGGCGCTCAGGTGATCCAGCGTAGCTACCGCGGATGCGAAGTGCGCCGGCCGCCAATAGCCGGGGCGGATCGCGATGAGCGGCTCGAAGGAGGTCGTCCGGGCGGCGAGCGAGGCGGCGACCGTGAACGTGTCGGGCCGGCCCCAGCCGGTTCCGATGAGCGCGCCCTTCCAGCCGTGCTCCTCCAGCGCCTTTGCGTGACTGGTCAGCGTATCCAGGCTGTTGTGGTTCTCGACAGCGGAATCGCCGCGGTGACCGGGATCGATCTGGTTCGGGATGTACCAAAGGAATTCGGGATCGGCAGTCATTTGGTGCTCATTCTGGTCGGGGCATGAGATCACATGGCGATGTTAAGACCGGTACGATACAGGCGCCAAGCCGCGGGAAGACCTTTGCGCCGGCCCTCGTCCCGTCTTCAGTGCGCAGTCTGAGCGGTCTGCTGCGGCGCCTTGTACGCCTTTGCGGCATAGCGGCTTTCGGGTCGGGCGAGGCCGAGGTGTTCGCGCAGCGTCGTGCCCTGATATTCGCTGCGGAACAGCCCACGCCGGCGCAGGATCGGCACGACCGCGTCGGCAAAGACCTCGAACCCGGTCGGCAG
>NZ_RZSL01000763.1:0-2415 GCF_003997355.1 Mesorhizobium sp. M1E.F.Ca.ET.041.01.1.1
CCCTTATTGCCCTACTCCCCTACTCCCTTAAAGGAATCAAATACCCTCGCCGGCAAGCTCTTCCGAGAGTGTCGAGACCTGGTCCTGAGCGCTGCGCATCATCGGATAGATGGTGAGCACCTTCTGCCAGGCTTCCAGCGCCGACTGCTTGTGGCCGGTTTCGGCCATGATCTGCGCCAGGCCGGAGAGCGCGCCGAAATGGCGGGGTTCGAGCTGCAAGGTGTGGTCGATGTCGGCCATCGACTTCCCGTAATTCTTCATCAGGAAATGGACGGTGGCGCGGCGGTTCCAGCCTTCGGCATAGCCCGGCTGCAAGGTCACCACCTGATCGAGGAAGTCGAGTGCGACGTCGAATTTCTGGTCTTCCGTCGCCTTCTGCGCCCATTGCATCATCAGGTCGATCGAGGCGCTGCCGGACTGGTTCCATTCATTCCAGATGCGGCCGGCGATCCGTTCGGCCGCCTTTTCGTTGCGCTCACGCTTCAGGTCGGTGAAGAGCTGATCAAGGCGGCCCTGCCTGGTCGAGGCGACCGGCGGCGGCGTGATGGCGGGCGGCGGCGTGGCGGCGAGCGGCGAGGCAGGCTCCTCCGCCGACGCGGGCAGGCCGAAAAGGAGCAGAGCGGCGAAAGAAGCAAAAAGAATCCGCATCGCCGGAATCTAATGCCGGACGGCGGATCGTCAAAATGATTTTAGCGTGAGAGGGCCGGCGAACCGGCAATCGACATCAAACGGGCGCGGCGCTTGGTTCGTTTGTGGCGCCGCGCGCAAGTCTCAGCCCTGGCGCGCCTTGTAGCGCGGAGCGGTCTTGTTGATGATGTAGATGCGTCCCTTGCGGCGAACCAGCCGGTTGTCGCGGTGACGCGCCTTGAGCGCCTTGAGCGAATTCTTGATCTTCATGGTCTTGCCTATCCGGTCGGGGCCCGGTTCCGGGCCGAATTTTAAAGGCGCGCCCGGAAAAAGCGCGCCTTTGAACTTGCGTGGCTCATAAACGAGGAGCCTTGCTCCTGTCAACCGCAAGCGCGCCGTATAACCGGCGCAGGACCCCACATCATCAAATATTCGCCATCGCGGCGACCTGGCATTGCGCGACTCAAGGCCGGCTGGAAAGGTGCCGCAACGCGAAGCGATTGGGAGATCCGGCATGCGCCGCCTGTTTTTGTCAGCCTGCCTTATGCTCGTGGCAACCGCTCCGGCGGCCTGGGGGCAGGAGTGCGACCGCAACGACGACAGCCAGCAGATGATGAATATCTGCGCCAACGCCGACTATGAGGCGGCCGACGCCAAGCTCAACGCCGCCTACAAGGATATCGTCAGCGGAAATGACGAGAAGGCCAACAAATTGCTGCAGACGGCGCAGCGCGCCTGGATCGCGTTCCGCGACGCCGAATGCGCTTATTCGGCCGCCGACAGCGAGGGCGGCTCCATCTATCCGATGGAGGTTTCGCAGTGCCTGACGGAGCTGACCAACGAGCGCACCAAGCAGCTCACCTCCGGTGCCAATTGCAAGGACGGCGATCCGAGCTGCGCCAGCCCGGACGAGGACGAAGATCAGGATATGCAGTAACCAACGCTGGTCAGTTTTTATGGCTGATCCGCGTGAAATGACCCATCTTGCGGCCGGGGCGTGACTCGGCCTTGCCGTAGAGATGCAGCATCAGGTCGGGCTCGGCGAGCAGCGCCGGCACCTTCAGCATGTCGTCGCCGATCAGGTTTTCCATCACGCAATCGGAATGTCGGGCCGGTGAGCCCAGCGGCAGGCCGGCGACGGCGCGGATATGCTGCTCGAACTGCGAGACGAGGCAGGCGGCCTCCGTCCAGTGGCCGGAATTGTGGACGCGGGGCGCCAGCTCGTTGGCCAGCAGCGAGCCGTCGGCGAGGACGAAGAATTCGATGCCGATGACGCCGACATAGCCGAGCGCCGAGAGGATTTTCGCCGCCGCCTCCTTCGCCGCCGCGGCAGTTTCCGGCCCGATCGTGGCCGGTACCGTCGAGCTGCGCAGGATGCCCTCGCGGTGGATATTCTCGGCCGGATCGTAGGCGGCAACGCTCCCGTCAAGTCCGCGCGCGGCGATCACCGAAATCTCGTGCTCGAAGGCGACGAACGATTCGAGGATCAGCGGCACATTGCCCATCGCCTCGCAGGCGCCGGCAAAGCCGCCGGTTTCCATGTTGCGGAAGACGCGCTGGCCCTTGCCGTCATAACCCATGCGCCGCGTCTTCAAAACGCCGCTGCCGCCGAATTTCCTCAGCGCCACCGTCAGCTGGTCGTCATTGTCGACGGGACAGAATTCCGCCGTCGGGATGCCGATGCCGTTCAGGAAACTCTTCTCGCTCACGCGATCCTGCGCGACTTCAAGGGCGCGGGCCGGCGGATAGACCGGAACGCGTGCGGCAAGCGTCTCCGCCGCCGCAACC
>NZ_RZSL01000764.1:0-2394 GCF_003997355.1 Mesorhizobium sp. M1E.F.Ca.ET.041.01.1.1
ACGTGCCGACGAGCACGGCGAGCGAGGCGACCGCCATCGGCTCGATGCCGTCCTCGCGCAGGCTTTCGATCGACAGCGCGCCGGTGCGCTTCGACAACCCCTCGCCCGAAACGGTGGTCAGGAGATTGTGATGGCCGAAGACCGGCGGCTCGGCGCCGAGGGCCTGGAACAAGGCGATCTGCACACCGGTGTTGGTCACATGGTCGTCGCCGCGGATCACGTGAGTGACGCCCATCTCGATGTCGTCGACCACGGAAGGCAGGGTGTAGAGATAGGTCCCGTCCTCGCGCACCAGGACGGGGTCCGACAGCGAGGCGAGATCGACGGTCTCCTCGCCGCGCACAAGATCGTTCCAGTGCACCTCGGTCCGCTCCGGCTGCAGCGGATCGGTGGTGAAGTTCGGCAACAGGAACCGCCAGTGCGGCCGGCGCCCGTCGGATTCGTATTCGGCCACCTGCTCCGGCGTCAGCGTCAGCGCCTCGCGGCCATAGACCGGCGGCAGGCCGCGTGTGCGGCGCACCTTGCGGCGCAGGTCGAGCTCCTCGGGCGTTTCGTAGCAGGCGTAAAGCACGCGCGCTGCCTTCAGCCGCTCCACCGCCGCATCATAGATCTCGACGCGCCGCGATTGGTATTCGGTGGCGTCCGGGAAAATGCCCAGCCAATGCAGGTCATAGAGGATGGAATCGGCGAACTCCTGCGTCGAGCGGGCAACGTCGGTATCGTCGAAGCGCTGGATGTAGCGGCCCTTGTTGTTCATGGCGAACAGCCAATTGAACAGCGCGGTGCGCGCATTGCCGATATGGATGCGGCCGGTCGGCGACGGGGCGAAACGGACGGTAACTGTCATGAGCGGGGCGTAACGAATGCTTTTACGGTTGACAAGACACGCCCCCGCGCAAGGGCAACAGATAGTGCAAGCCACCTAAAATGAAAAGCCTGCCGGTCGGACGTCAGCGGTTACGGGCCTGCGCGACGCCAGCCCAGCCGCTCCTCGATCCGCTTGGCGCTCTGCCTGACCAGCGAAGTCAAATCGGGATCTTTTTGCCTGACCTTCACATCCGGCACGACGATCGAAATTGTCGCCCGGCACGCTCCGAGATTGTCGCGGATCGGCGCCGCGATGCAGGCGACCGAAAAGTCCGACTCGCCGGCCTGGATCGCAAGCCCCTGGGACAGCGCCGCCGCCGATGCCTGGGCCAGCACGTGCTTGTCCGTTTCGGCGCGTCCCGTCGGCGAAGCGGTCGCCGAGCGGGCAAAAATGGCAAGACGTTCTTCCTCCGGCAGGTGACCGACCAGCAGCCGGCCAGATGCCGTCCAGTTGAGCGGCGTGCGCGTGCCGACGCGCGACGTCACCTGGAAATGATCCTTGCCCTCCTCCATGGCGAAAACGACCATATAGTCGCCGTCGCGACCGCATATCTGGATGGTTTCTTTCGAACTCTGGGCGAGTTCGTGCATTTCCTGCGTCGCGACATTGAGCAGGTCGAGCGTGCGGGCGTAGGTCAGCCCGTACTGATAAAGCCTCGGCCCGAGCCACAGCAGGCCGCCATCCTTGCGATCGAGAAGCTCCTTCTCGACCATGTCGTCGACGATGACATAGACGGTCGACAGTGGCGCGCCGATGTCGCGCGCGATCTCATACGCGGTCGCCGGGCGCCCCCGCCGCTGCAGGCAATCCAGGATCTGCAGCACGCGGTCGATGCCGCTGGTGCGCGACCGGCGCGGCTCGGCGGCTATCTCAGTGCGGCTCAGGTCCTGATCTCTCACGTTGGCTGTCATGTGGTCTCAAATGTTGATCGCGATGATCTAAAGGACAGCACCCGGGTGGCGGTCAACCCGATTTGGATCAGACGGTCTTTCATCGTGGCGAATACACGCCACATGGTGTCCGCCGCCAATATGCTCGACCGGCGGAACGGCTTGCGCGCAGGCGGCGATGGCTTCGGGGCATCGTGTGCGAAAGACGCAGCCGGACGGCGGCGCGATCGGGCTCGGAATATCACCATGCAAGGGCGTATGCGTGCGACGCCGCGTCGGGTCGGGCACCGGCGCCGTGGCGAGCAGGGCCCTGGTGTAGGGATGGCGCGGCGCTGCATAGACAAGCCGGCTCGGCCCACGCTCCATGACGCGGCCGAGATACATGACCACCACTTCGTCGCAGAGATATTCGACCACCGACAGGTCGTGCGCGATGAACAGAAGCGTAAGCCCGAGCTTTTTTTGCAGGTCGCCGAACAGATTGAGCACCTGTGCCTGAACGGAGACATCGAGCGCCGAGACCGGTTCGTCGGCGACGATGAATTGCGGCTCGACCGCAAGCGCGCGCGCAATGCCGATGCGCTGGCGCTGGCCGCCGGAGAACTCGTGCGGGTAGCGGCCAGCATGCTCCGGAGA
>NZ_RZSL01000765.1:0-2392 GCF_003997355.1 Mesorhizobium sp. M1E.F.Ca.ET.041.01.1.1
CAGCCACCTCGTCGTCGGCCGGCCGATCGTCAAGGCGCCCGACCGGCGCGCGGCGGCCGAGGCGATCCTGGCCGAGATGCAGTCGGCCTGATTTTCAAACAGGAGAAAAAGAATGCCCAAGGGATACTGGATCGCTCGCGTCGATGTGCGCGACCCGGAAGGCTACAAGGATTATGTCGCCGCCGCCAAGCTCGCCTTCGATCGTTTCGGCGTGAAATTCCTGGCGCGCGGCGGCGAGCACGAGAAGGCTGAAGGACCCGGCCGCGCGCGCAACGTCATCATCGAGTTCGAGTCGCTCGCCGCGGCGCACGAGTGCTACCACTCGCCGGAATATCAGCGCGCCGTCGCCATCCGCCAGAAGGTCGCCGACGGCGAGATCGTGCTGGTCGAGGGGGTATAGGGACTCGGCGCGGGGGGTTTTGGTGGTCGGGTGTTGGGGCACGCTGGAGATTGGCCGAGGCCCTTGCGCTTCATCATCCCCATGCGAATGAATTAAGAAAGGTACCGTGGCGCCGCGTTCCTTCACACCCCCCTCTGTCCTGCCGGACATCTCCCCCGCAAGGGGGGAGATCGGACGTCACGCCGCTTTTCGCCAATCGCCCACGTGTTTGGAGGAAGAGCGCCGCCGATGAAGCTGCCGATCTCCCCCCTTGCGGGGGAGATGGCCGGCAGGCCAGAGGGGGGTGCTGTCCCGCCAGCCTCTCAAAACTGCTCCACCGCCGCAGGCCGGTCCAATCCCGAAGCCTATATCCTCAGCCGGCTGGCCGCCGTCTCCGCCATCGCGTCGGCTAAACTCATGCCCCATTGCCTGCGGCAATAGTCTCGGAAATCGAAGCAGGGCAGACCGGGGCAGACTTCGAACTCGATGAGATGGATCGTGTCGTCGGCCTCGACCCTGAGATCGATCGAGAAGACGTCCTTCAGGCCAAGCCCGGCGATCAGCTTTTGCGCGATGGCGCGGATCGCCCGATCGGCCGCCGGCTGGCCGGCGGCGACCGGCTCGAGCTCAGGTTCGGCGTAGTTTCCAGCATCCTTTGCAGCCTGCCCCGTATCGCCATAGAGCGCCATGCTGTCGGCCATGGTCTGGAAGTCGCCGCCGGATTCGACGAAGGCGATGCCGAGCGCCTCGACACCGGTTTCTGGCCTCAACCCGAGGAAGCTCGCGCGCGCATTGCGGCCGGCGACGTAGGGCTGGACGACGACATCGTCGCGGTAATGGGCAAAGACGCGCCGGCTAAGCTCCAGCGCGTGGCCAAGATCAGCCGCGCGCGAATCCGGCCAGATGCCGATCTTGGCGCCGAGCCGGTTGGGCTTGACGAACCAGCCGGCCGGCGAGGCCGGGGGCTCGACCAGCCACGCGCCGTTGCGCGCCAGACCAGCCGGCGGGACCGGCAGGCCGAGTGCGCCGAGCACGGCGCCGGAGCGGAACTTGTCCTGGCAGAGCGCGAGCAACGAATCGTCGGCGCCGACGGTTTTCAGCCCGTTCAGCCTTGCCAGCGCGGGCGAAGCGCCGCCACGGAAATAGGCGATGCCGTCGGTCAGTGTCCAGACGAGCGTTTTGGCCGGATCGGCTTTCGCCAGTAGGGCCGCCGCATCGTCCAGTTCGACCGGCAAAAAGGCAAGACCGCGCTTTTCGCAAGCGGCGGCGAGCTGGCCGAATTCGCAGGCGAGATCGGTCGACTGCGCCAGATAGGACGATATCTCGATGGCGCGTTCCGCCGGGTAGCCGTCCGCGACGAGCCTGTCGAAACAGGCCTTCTCCGGCTCGTGGACAAGGATCAGCGTCGGCCCGTTGCGCGGCATGGAAGCTCCCGGCGTAATCAAGCTACCATCGCATGGCCGTTGCGATCGGCTTGCGGGAAACCGACCGGCCCGGACGGTTGCGTGACAGCAGTGCTAAACTGCTCAGGCGATCAGCACGCGCGGCTCGAAGCGGCCGCTGACGGGAATATCGAGAAGAAAGGTCATGCCGGCCTGCGGATCGAGCGCGCGCTGTTTCTCGTCCTTGCCCTTCCAGGCCGACGTCACCGCAATGCGGTCGGCCTTCTGGCCGATAAAAGCCGGGCATGAGGGTTGCGTCACCGGCATCGCGATTTCGCGCAGCAGCATGCCGTCGGGCGAATACGCCTTCACCGCCTTGCCGCCCCAGACCGCGTTCCAGAGAACGCCGTCGCGGTCGACGACGGAGCCGTCGACATAGCCTTTCTGCGAGCGGTGGTCGACGAAGACTTTCGGCTCGCCTGTCGGCAGGCCGTTTGCCGGATCGCAGGTGACGCGCATCAGGAGCCCGGTCGCGGTGTCGGTGTAGTAGGCGATCGTCCCGTCCTCGGAAAAGCAGATCGAGTTGGAGACGGTGATGTCGGCAAACAGCCGGCGCAGCTCGCCCTTGAAG
>NZ_RZSL01000766.1:0-2391 GCF_003997355.1 Mesorhizobium sp. M1E.F.Ca.ET.041.01.1.1
GTCGGGCTCGATGTCGACGGCAACCTTGGTGAGAAGCAGCGGGTGGCAGAGCGGAACGAGCTCATGCGTGCGCTTTGCCGCCATGATGCCGGCGATGCGCGCGGTTCCCAGCACGTCGCCCTTCTTGGCGTCGCCGGTCAGGATCATTTCCAGCGTCTCCGGCCGCATCGAGACAAAACCCTCGGCGATCGCCGTGCGCGTCGTCTCGGCTTTGTCGCCGACATCGACCATGTTGGCCTCGCCGCCGGCGCTGATATGGGTGAGGGCGGGCATCGTCAGACGGCCTCGGCCGGCGCCTTGCCCGTCAGTAGCAGTGCGGTCGCGGCGGCCACATCGGCCTGCCGCATCAGGCTTTCGCCGACGAGGAAGGTGCCGATCCTGCTCTTCTCCAGCCGGCGGCAGTCCTGATGGGTGAAGATGCCGCTTTCGCTGACCAGCAGCCGGTCGGCCGGCACCATCGCCGCCAGTCGCTCGGAAACGTCGAGGCTGGTCTCGAAGGTCCTCAAATCGCGGTTGTTGATGCCGATCAGCCGCGACGAGAGGCGAAGCGCGCGCTCCATCTCCTTCTCGTCATGCACCTCGACCAGCGCGTCCATGCCGAGCTCGAACGCCGTGGCTTCGAGCTCACGAGCCAAAGCGTCGTCGACGCTTGCCATGATGATCAGGATCGCGTCGGCGCCCCAGGCCCGCGCCTCATGCACCTGGTATGGATCGAAGAGGAAATCCTTGCGCAGGGCAGGCAGGCTGACGGCGGCGCGCGCGGCGGTCAGGAAAGCGGGCGCGCCCTGGAACGACGGGGCGTCGGTCAGCACCGAAAGACAGGCGGCGCCCCCTTGCTGATAAGCCTTGGCGAGCGCCGGCGGGTCGAAGTCGGCGCGAATCAAGCCCTTGGAAGGGCTCGCCTTCTTGATCTCGGCGATCAGCGCGAAGCCGCCGGCCTTCCGCTTGGCCTCGAGCGCTGCAACGAAGCCGCGCGGCGGTTCTGCATCCTTCGCCTTCGCCTTGATATCGGCAAGCGGCGCGCTGAGCTTCGCCGCGGCGATCTCTTCGCGCTTATAGGCTTCGATCTTGCGCAGGATATCGGACAAGGTTCTAACCGTTCGAAATCTCGATGAGCTTGTCGAGCACCGCAAGCGCCCGGCCGCTGTCGATTGCCTGCGCAGCGGCCGCGATGCCATCGGCGAGCGTCGTCGCCTTGCCGGCCACCACCAGCCCCGCGCCGGCATTCATCAGTACGGTGTCGCGATAGGCGCCGGCAGCGCCGCCCAGCATATCGCGCAGCGCCTTGGCATTATAGGCCGCGTCGCCGCCGCGCAACTCTTCCTTGGTGTGCCGCTTCAGCCCCACTGCCTCGGGGGTGAGGGTGAAGGTGCGGATTTCGCCGCCGGCAAGCTCGGCCACCTGCGTTTCGCCGGTGGTGGTGATCTCGTCGTAACCGTCACCGTGCACGACCCAGGCGTGATCGGCGCCAAGCGCCTTCAGCGTCTCGGCGACGGGCAAGATCCACTCCGGCAGGAAAACGCCGACCATCTGACGGCTGACACCGGCCGGGTTGGACAGCGGTCCCAGCAGGTTGAAGATGGTGCGCGTGCCGAGTTCGACCCTGGTCGGGCCGACATGCTTCATCGCCGGATGATGCGCCGGAGCGAACATGAAGCCGACGCCGGCCTCATGGATGCAACGGCCGATCGTCTCCGGCGAGATGTCGATCTTGACGCCGAGCGCCGTGAGCACATCGGCGGAACCGGTCAGCGAGGACAGGCCGCGATTGCCATGCTTGGCGACCGGAACGCCGGCCGCCGCGATGACGAATGCCGAAGCGGTCGAGATGTTGACGCTGTGCGAATTGTCGCCGCCTGTGCCGACGATGTCGATCGCGCCATCCGGCGCTTCGACGCGCAGCATCTTGGCACGCATCGTGGCGACCGCGCCGGAGATTTCGCTCACCGTCTCGCCGCGCACGCGCAGCGCCATCAGGAAGCCGCCGATCTGGCCGGGGGTGGCGTCGCCCGACATGATGATGTCGAAAGCCTCGCGCGCTTCCTCGAAGGAGAGCGGGGCGCCGGTGGCGACCTTGGCTATGTGTGTCTTCAAAGCGCTCATCGGGTCTGTGCTTGGGAAACGGCGGCCGGATCGATGCGAACGTCATACTGCGACTGCAGCTGTGCCACCAGCTGGTCGAGCAGGTCGTCGGACATGCCGGCACTGAAGGATTTCTGCGCATCGTCCGGAACCGAGCTGCCATCGGCGCCAGCCGGCTCGAAGACTTCGGCAACCTTGAACAGGATCTGGCCATCGCCGGTAGGCGAGGGGATCAGACCCGTGCCGCCTTCGCCGACGCCGAACATGGCCGCGGCGCCTTCCTTGCCGAAATCGGCGTCGTCGGCCTCT
>NZ_RZSL01000767.1:0-2386 GCF_003997355.1 Mesorhizobium sp. M1E.F.Ca.ET.041.01.1.1
GGCGGTGTTGTGGGGCGCCTCCTACCCCTTTATCAAGATCGGCGTCGAGACGATCCCGCCGGTGACCTTCATCGCCGGCCGCACGCTGATCGCCGGCGGCATTCTGCTTGGCCTCATCCGCTGGCGCGGCCTTGCCATGCCGCGGGATGCGGTCAACTGGCGCCGCTTCATGTTCCAGGCCTGCCTCAACAGCGTCGTCCCGTTCACGCTGATCGCCGCCGCCGAGCGCTCGATCGTTGCAGGCCTTGCCACCATCCTCAACGCCACGTCGCCGATCTTCACCTTCCTGCTGACGGCGCTGATCACCCGCCACGAGCCGGTGACGCTGCGCAAGCTGGTCGGCGTCGGCGCCGGCATCGCCGGCATTTGCCTCATCGTCGGCACCGAGGCCCTTGGCGGGCTCGGCCATCAATTGTGGGCACAGCTTGCGGTCGTCGCCGCCACAATCTGCTATGCCGGCGCCGCCATCTTCGGCCGCAATTTCAGAGGGCTCGACCCGATGCTGCCGGCCGCCGGCTCGATGATCTGCGGCGCGGCGATCCTGATACCCTTGAGCCTCGTCTTCGACCGGCCCTGGACATTGACGCCATCGACGGCGTCGATCCTTGCTCTCTTCGGGCTTTCGGTCTTCTCCACCGCGCTCGCCTTCTCGATCTTCTTCCGGCTCATCCACACGCTGGGCTCGGTCGGCACCACCTCGCAGGCCTATCTGCGCGTGCCGATCGGCGTCGGCATCGGCGCTGTCTTCCTGGGCGAGAGCCTCGGCCCGACGGCATGGCTCGGCATGGCGTTTGTCGTCGTCGGCGTCGCCGCCATGACCATACCGGCTCGTCAGGCCAGGCTTGCGCAATAATGCATGTCGCCCAAAATTGCGCAGCGGTTTTGGGGGAACGACATGCATCAGGAAAATGCATGTCGCCCAAAAGTGCGCAGCGGTTTGGGAGAACGACATGCATCAAGACAAAGACTCAAAGCGCGTCGCCGACGCGCTTTGGTTGCGCCTCGCATCAACCCTGCCTATCTCGGGAGCATCGTTCCTCGATAAGGGCTTGGACCTGCCGTGATCCTTGACGCCGCCCGCGCCGCCGCCAGCCAGCTGTTCTCGCCCGAATTCCGCTCCGTCTTCCTGAAGACGCTTGGATTGACAGTGCTGGCGCTGGTGGCGTTGTGGTTTGGCATCGAGAGCCTGCTCGAATGGCTGGCCTGGCCGTGGCTGCAGACATTCGTGCCTGGCCTGCCTGCCTGGGCCGGCTGGCTCAGCGGCATCATCGCCGGCATCGTCCTCGCGGTGGGAATGGCGCTGCTCGTGGCACCAGTGACGGCGATCGTCGCCGGCCTGTTCCTCGACGATGTCGCCGAGGTGGTCGAGCGCACCGACTATCCGAACGACCCGCCCGGCCGCGCCGTGCCGGCGCTGCATTCGCTGGCGCTGGCGATCAAATTCTTCGGCGTCGTCATCCTGGGCAACATCGTCGGCTTGTTGCTGCTCCTGGTGCCGGGCATCAACATCGCCGCCTTCTTCATCGTCAACGGCTACCTGCTCGGGCGCGAGTTCTTCGAATTCGCCGCCATGCGCTTCCGTCCCGAGGCCGAGGCCAAGGCGCTGCGCCGGAAACACGGCGACACCGTGTTCCTGGCCGGGCTGGTTATCGCCGTCTTCCTTGCCGTGCCGCTGCTCAACCTTCTGACGCCGCTCTTCGCCGCCGCCGTGATGGTGCATCTGCACAAGGCGGTTTCGGCGCGCGAGCTGGTTTAGTCCTGCTCGGTACCGCCTCCGCGGAACAGTGCCTGCAGCTTGCCGAACGGCATCGCTGCGCGGGTGAAGCCGAAGGTGCCGTCCTGCTGGATCTCGCGCGCCGCCGTTTCCAGCATGCCGTAGGCGAAATTCGTCAGCCATGGTCCGAGCGAGATGCGTTTGACGCCGGCTGCGGCAAGTTCGGCAACGGTGAAGCCCGGCCGCGCCATGACATTGATGGGTTTGCTCACCGCCGAGCAGACCGTGCGCACCATGTCGACGTCGCTCAGGCCCGGTGCATAGAGCACATCGGCGCCGGCGTTCTCGAAGGCCTGCAGCCGCTTGATCGTGTCGTCGAGATCGGTCTTGCCCCACAGGAAGTTCTCGGCCCGCGCGGTAAAGACGAAATCGTGCTTGAGCGCGCGAGCCGCCTCAACCGCCGCGGCAACGCGTTCGACGGCATGCGAGAAATCGTAGATCGGATTGTCGGGATCGCCGGTGTGGTCCTCGATCGAGCAGCCGGCAAGGCCGGCGGCTTCGGCCGCGAAGATGGTTTCGGCGGCCTGCTCGGGGCTGTCCCCCTTGCCGCGTTCGAGGTCGGCAGAAACCGGCAGGTCGGTGGCCGCCGTCACCTCGCGGCAATGGTGGATC
>NZ_RZSL01000768.1:0-2385 GCF_003997355.1 Mesorhizobium sp. M1E.F.Ca.ET.041.01.1.1
AGACCCTTTCGCTCAAAAAGATAAGGCGGCCACGTCGCCGCAGCCGCCTTCTGGAATTCGGGAAGCCTCGATCGTTGAAGCAATTCAGGACGGAAAACCGCTAACGCACTTTTCCTTGGATTGCCCAGATCAGTGAGCTTCGATCAACGCCCCATTCGAAGCCCAAACATAGATGCAGCTGAACAGGAACAGCCAGACCACGTCGACGAAGTGCCAATACCAGGCGGCCGCCTCGAAGCCGAAATGCTGCTTCGGGGTGAAGTCGCCCCGCATCGCGCGCACCAGGCAGACGAGCAGGAAGATGGTGCCGATGATGACGTGAAAGCCATGGAAGCCCGTCGCCATGAAGAAAGTGGCGCCGTAGATCGAGTCCTTGAACGCGAAGGGCGCGTGCATGTACTCGTAGGCCTGCACCATGGTGAACAGCATGCCGAGGCCGACGGTCAGCGCCAGGCCGTTGATCAGACCCTTGCGATCGCCGTGCAGCAGCGCGTGGTGCGCCCAGGTTACCGTCGTGCCCGACGTGAGCAGGATGATGGTATTGTAGAGCGGCAGATGGAAGGGATCGAGGACCTCGAGGCCCTTCGGCGGCCACACTCCGCCGGTGAAGGTGGTGCGGGCATATTGCGCCGCCTCGCCCGGGAACAGGCTGGCATCGAAGAAGGCCCAGAACCAGGCGACGAAGAACATCACCTCGGAGGCGATGAACATGATCATGCCGTAGCGCAGGTGCAGCGACACGACGCGCGTGTGGTAGCCCTCATGCGCCTCCTTGATGGTGTCCGACCACCAGGCGAACATCGTGTAGAGCACGATGATGAGGCCGATGAAGAACAGCCACGGATTGGCGATGTTATGGCCGAAGACCGGGAAGGTGTCGGCCTTGAGATACCGCATCAGGCAGACGCCGCCGACGGCGGTCACCAGCGCGCCGATCGAGCCCAGGAAAGGCCAGGGGCTCGGATTGACGAGATGGTAGTCGTGGTTCGGTTTTGCGTGCGCGTCTGCCATATCAACCCCCGAGGCTTGCTTCGGAATCTGGAACTTTGTTGCTGCTGCCAGCGGCCGGCGCGGACGACGCGACCGGCTGTTTCTTTTCGACCGGGAACATCGTGTAGGACAAGGTGATGGTCTTCAAGTCCTTCAGTTCCGGCACGTTGACGATGTCTGGATCGACATAGAACACGACCGGCATGTCCAGCGTCTCGCCGGGCTTCAGCGTCGTGTCGGTGAAGCAGAAGCACTCCACCTTGTTGAAATAGGCGCCGGCCATTTCCGGCTGCACGTTGAAGGAGGCGCGACCGGTGATGGGGCGATCGAACTTGTTGGTCGCGCTGTAATGCGCCTGCGTCGTCTCGCCGATCTTGATGGTGACCTGGCGCGCGACGGGCTCGAACTGCCACGGAATGCCGTTGGTATTGGCGTCGAAGCGGATGGCGATGTCGCGGTCAAGCACGCGGCCGGCATACTGCTTCTCGGCGCGTTGCGTCGTGCCGCCATAGCCGGTGGCCTGGCAGAACATCTTGTAAAGCGGCACCGCCGCGTAGGCCATGCCGACCATGCCGGTGAAGAAGGCAAGGCAGACCGCCACGACGATGCGGTTGCTGTTCTTCCTGCCGTGCCTGGTGATGATCTCGCCGCTCATCGCCGCCTCACATCAAGTTCGTCGGCGTCAGGCCGGCAGCATGGTGGCCGAACTTCACGATGGTGGCGACGTAGAAGATGACGACGAGCGCGGCCAGCGCCACGCCGATGGCGACGGAACGGTTGCGCCGCGCCTTCCGCTGACGCTCGGTCAAGGCGACCAGTTCGAGGTTCTTGTCGGCCACGATCATGCTCCCCCCAAGACGAGGGCGCGCCCGACCACGCTGTCGACGAGATAGGCGGCGAAGATGGCGAACAGATAGAGCAGCGAATAGCCGAACAGCGCCTTGGCCGGCTTCATAGCGCGGTCATCGTCGCTCATGCCCAGCACCTTCCAGGCATACCAGATGAAGCCCAGGCCGAGCAGGATGGAAACCGCGCCATAAGCGACGGTGGTGTAGCCGAGTCCCCAGGGCAGCACGCCGACCGGCGCCAGGATCAGCGCATAGGCAAAGATCTGGCGGCGGGTCGAGGCATGGCCGGCGACGTTCGGCATCATCGGGATACCCGCGCGGGCATAGTCGTCCGACTTGAACAGCGCCAGCGCCCAGAAATGCGGTGGCGTCCAGAGGAAGATGATCAGGAACAGGATCAGGCTTTCGAGGCTGACCGATCCGGTCACAGCAGCCCAGCCGATCACCGGCGGGATGGCGCCGGCTGCGCCGCCGATGACGATGTTCTGCGGCGTCCAGCGCTTCAGCCACATCGTATAGATGACGGCATAGAAGAATATAGTGAAGG
>NZ_RZSL01000769.1:0-2371 GCF_003997355.1 Mesorhizobium sp. M1E.F.Ca.ET.041.01.1.1
GTCCTGCACGGCCTGCATGGCGAGGACGGGGCGGTGCAAGGCCTGGCCGAAGTGGCGCGCGTGCCGCTCGTCGGCTGCGGCATCCTGGGTTCGGCCACTGCGCTGGACAAGGATATCGCCAAGCGGCTTCTGAAGGCGGCGGGGGTGCCTGTCGCGCGCTCGGTGACAATCCACGAGGGAGCGGCGCCTTCCCTCGCCGTTCTCGAGGACCAGCTTGGCCTGCCACTGTTCATCAAGCCGGCGCGCCAAGGCTCGTCGGTCGGCGTCGCAAAGGTCAACGCCAGCCAGGAATTCGATCGAGCGCTCGCGGAAGCCTTCCAGCACGATCGCAAGCTGCTGGCGGAGGAATTCGTTCGGGGCCGCGAGATCGAATACAGCGTGCTGGAGGATCCCGCGGGCGAACTCTTCGTCTCGCGGCCGGGCGAGATCGTGCCCGCGGAAAGTCACGGATTCTACAACTACAATGCCAAGTACATCGACGAAAACGGCGCGGCATTGATCGTGCCGGCGGAACTGCCGCCGGAGGTCGAGCAAGGCATGCGCGACATGGCCGCAAGGGCCTTCAGAGCCGTCGGTTGCGACGGCATGGCGCGTGTCGACTTTTTCCTGATGCCGGACATGACGTTCCTGGTCAACGAGCTCAACACCATTCCTGGCTTCACCAACATCAGCATGTACGCCAAGGCAATGGCGGCAAGCGGCGTCAGCTATCCGGAGGTCATCGACCGGCTGGTGGCGCATGGGCTGGCCCGCGCCGCGCGATCGGCCTGAAGGACGGATGAAAAAAGAGCGGCCCGAGAGCCGTTCTTTTCACTGATCACTAAAGCACGCCACGTTGAAACCGCCTCACGCGAGGCGCTCTGATCATATTTCGTCGGTCGGCGCCGCCCCTCATTGCCCTGCCGGGCATTTCTCCCCGTATAGTGACGGGGAGAAAGACGCTGTCATCGATGGTTTCGCCAATCTCCAGCGTTGCAGGAAAGGCGCCAAGGTCGCGGCCATCCCCTTCTCCCCGTCACTATACGGGGAGAAGGTGCCGGCAGGCGGATGAGGGGCGGCGCGACGTTTCTAATGTTGCCAATAGCGCTTTTCAGACCAGCCTACTTCGCGTTCGGGTTCGGCATCCAGGCCGGCATCGCGACATCGGCATGGGCGAACTGCGGCAGCTTGGCCGACAGATCCTCCATGTTCTTGATGTCCTTGTCGACGAGCTCTTTCTGCGTGATCAGCGTCGGCGGCACGATGACGTTGTGACCGGGATCCTCGCCGGCGAGCAACTGCGCCAGCGCGCGCACCGAAACCTGGCCGACGACGGCCGGGTTGGTGGCGGCCGTCGCTGCCCAGGCGCTGTCCGGCTCACGCATCGCGGCAATGTCGGAGGTCGAGATGTCGGCCGAATAGATCTTGATGCCCTTGTTGAGGCCCGCCTCGTCGACGGCGATCTTCACGCCCTTGGCGAACTCGTCATAGGGCGCGAACATCACCTTGATGTCGGGATGCGCCTGCAGCACCGAGCGCGCCTGGTTGGCGACGGAGTTGGCGATCGGGTTGTCGAGCGTGCCGAACATGGCGACCTCGCTGATGCCCGAATGCTTCTTCTTCACGTCGACCCAGGTCTCGTTGCGGCGGTCGAGCGGCGCGATGCCGGCGACATAGACATAGCCGGCCTTCCAGCTATCGCCATTGTCCGTGACCGCCTGCTCGAGCGCGAGGCGGGCGAGGTCACGGTCGGACTGCTCGATCTGTGGGATCTTCGGGTTCTCGACATTGACGTCGAAGGCGACGACCTTGATGCCGGCGTCGACCGCGCGCTGGGCGGCGTCCTTCATGGATTCCGTCAGGCCGTGCTGGATGATGATGCCTTGCACGCCGAGCGCGATCGCCTGATCGACCATGTCGGCCTGGAGGGCCGCGTCCTGGCGGCTGTCCAGCACGCGCAGGTCGACGCCGAGCGCCTTGGCCTGCGCCTCGACGCCGGAGAGATAGGCCTGGAAGAAGTCACCGGTCGAAAGGTACCGCACCAGCGCGATCTTGACGCCCGGCTTGTCGAACGGTGCCGGGCGGTCCGCCGCCAGTGCCGTACCCTGCATCAGCAGCGCCGCGCCCGCGAGGCCGAGAGCGGCCTTCCCCAAAAGTCTTCTTGTGATGCTCACGTCGATTTCCTCCGTTGTTTATGCCCCGGTCGAAACTATCTCTTGCCCCTGCCGGAAAGGGCGAAGGTGAAGACAAGGGCGACGACGAGAACCGCGCCCTTGACGAAATCCTGCGTGTAATAAGGGGCGTTCATCATCGTCAGGCCTTGCAGCAGGACGCCGACGAACACCGCCCCGACGGCCGTGCCGAAGGCGTTGGGCTTGGCGGCGCCGAGCAC
>NZ_RZSL01000076.1:0-16925 GCF_003997355.1 Mesorhizobium sp. M1E.F.Ca.ET.041.01.1.1
GGTCATTCTGGTCGGCGCGTTCGAGCTTATCGGCCGCGTCTTCCTCGGCGACAGTTTCCTGTTCAACACCCGCGAGAACGTCGACGCGATCTTCAACGAGCAGCGCCTGCAGATCATCATCCTGCAGGTGTCGATCGTCGGCATCATCGCCATCGGCGTCACGCAGGTAATCATCTGCGGCGGCATCGACCTGTCATCGGGCTCGATCGTCGGCGCCACCGCCATGATCGCCATGAGTTTCGCGCAGGTTGCGACCGTCAACGGCAATCCCAACCCCAAGGCCATGTTCATCGCCTATGGCTGGACCGACTTGCCGGTCATCGTGCCGCTGCTGGTCGCGGTCGGCTGCGGCCTGATTGCCGGCCTGATCAACGGATCCCTGATCGCCTTCACCCGCATTCCGCCCTTCATCGCCACGCTCGGCATGATGGTCACGGCGCGCGGCATCGCCAAATGGTGGTCGAAGGGCCAGCCGATCTCGTTCCCGACCGACAGCTTCGCCGCCATCGGCAAGGGGCTGATGCCGGTCATCATCTTCATTTCGCTGGCGATCCTGTTCCAGCTTATCCTGAGCTACACCAGATACGGCAAGCACTGCTATGCCATCGGCTCCAACGAGGACGCCGCGCGCATGTCCGGCATCAAGATCGCCAACCACAAGGTGCTGGTCTATGTGATCGCCGGCATCCTCGCCTCGATCGCCGCGGTGGTGCTCTCCTCCAAGAACCTCACCGCACAGGCCGGCATGGGCGTGATGTACGAGCTCGACGCGATCGCCATGGCGGTCATCGGCGGCGTCTCGCTGTCGGGCGGCCGCGGGTCCATCATCGGCACCGTGATCGGCTCGCTGATCTTCGGCGTCATCATCTCCGGCTTCACCTTCCTGCGCCTCGATGCCTACTACCAGGAGATGGTCAAGGGCGTGATCATCGTCGGCGCAGTCGTTCTCGATCAATGGCGCCAGCGCCGCCGGGCGATAGGAGCTTGACCATGTCCGACATCGTTCTGAAGACCGAAAACCTCACCAAGCACTATGGCGGCGTGCACGCGCTGCAGGAGGCGAATTTCGAGCTGCGCAAGGGCGAGCATGTCGCCATCATGGGCGACAACGGCGCCGGCAAGTCGACCTTCGTGCGCCAGATCACCGGCGTCGAGCAGCGCACCGACGGCAAGATCTGGTTCGACGGCAAGGAAGTGAACTTCGCCGGCCCGATCGAGGCGCGCGAGGCCGGCATCGAGACGGTGTTCCAGAACCTCGCTTTGGCCGACGACCTCGACGTGCCGTCGAACCTGTTCCTCGGCCGCGAGAAGGTGCTGTTCAACCTCGGCCCCTTCTCGATCCTCGACCGCAAGGCGATGCGCAAGGCGACCGAGGCGGCGCTGGTGCGCACGGCGGTGAAGATCCCGAACCTCTCCAGCACCATCCGACACATGTCGGGCGGCCAGCGTCAGTGCGTGGCGATCGCCCGCACCGCGACCTTCGCCTCCAAGCTGATCATCATGGACGAGCCGACGGCGGCGCTTGGCGTGCAGGAGACCGCGCAGGTCGAAAATATCATCCGCACGCTGAAGGCCAATGGCGAGCCGCTGATCCTGATCAGCCACAACATGCGCCAGGTGTTCGACCTGGTCGACCGCATCGTCGTCTTCCGCCGCGGCCGCATCGTCGCCAATTTGCGCAAGCAGGACACCGACGGCAACGACATCGTCGCCTATATCACCGGCGCCAAGACCGGACAGGCGGAGCTTCAGGCCGCCTGACAGGGGCGCCACGACGGGATCACCAAATCGTCCGCGCCAAGAGGCGCGGACATGCCTTTAAAAACCACCCTCGAAGGACATTCCATGACTCTCCGCTTCGCTCTCCTCGGCGCCGGCCGCATCGGCAAGGTGCATGCCCGCGCCGTTGCCTCCAACCCGCAGGCCAAACTGGTGGCCGTAGCCGACGCCTTCGAGAAAGCGGCGACGGAGCTCGCCTCCGCTTACGGCGCCGAGGTGCGCACGATCGACGCCATCGAAAAGGCCAAGGACATCGACGCCGTCATCATCTGCACGCCGACCGACACTCATGCGGACCTGATCGAGCGCTTCGCCAAGGCAGGCAAGGCGATCTTTTGCGAGAAACCGATCGATCTCGACGTCAAGCGCGTCGAGCAGTGCCTGGCCGTGGTCGAGAAGGCCGGCGCCACGCTGATGGTCGGCTTCAACCGCCGCTTCGATCCGCATTTCGCCGCCGTTCGCAAGGCGATCGACGACGGCGCCATCGGCGATGTCGAGATGGTCACCATCACGTCGCGCGATCCGGGCGCCCCGCCGCTCGATTACATCGCGCGGTCCGGCGGCATCTTCCGCGATATGACCATCCACGACTTCGACATGGCGCGCTTCCTGCTCGGCGAGGAGCCGGTCTCCGTCAGCGCCCACGCCTCGGTGCTGGTCGACAAGAAGATCGGCGACGCGGGCGATTTCGACTCGGTCAGCGTCATCCTGGAAACCGCGTCCGGCAAGCAGGCGGTCATCTCCAACTCGCGCCGCGCCACCTATGGCTACGACCAGCGCATCGAGGTGCACGGCTCGAAAGGCATGGTCGCGGCCGAGAACCAGCGGCCGGTGTCGATCGAGCTCGCCAACGACAAGGGCTACACCCGCCCGCCGCTGCATGACTTCTTCATGACCCGCTACATCGACGCCTATGCCAACGAGATCGCGGCGTTCATTGCCGCGGCAACCGCGGGCAAGAAGGCGGCGCCGAGCGGCAAGGACGGGCTGATCGCGCTGAAGCTGGCCGACGCCGCCTTGCAGTCGGCCAAGACGGGCAAGACCGTCCGCGTCGATTGAACTGTTTGGATACTATTACAGGAGCAGAGCGATGAACGGTTTGGCCGGCCGCAATTCGGAAACGCGCGCTATCGTCACCGGCGGAGCGCAGGGCATCGGCTTCGCGGTTGCTGAAGCCTTGGTTGACGAGGGCTGCCGCGCGCTGGCGCTGGTCGGCCGCTCGCAGGAGAAGGGCGACAAAGCGGTCGCCGCGCTCAAGAAGAGCGGCGTCGACGCCATCTTCATCAGTGCCGACGTCGCCAACGTCGGCGATTGCAAGCGCGCAGTGGCTACCGCGCTCAGCCATTTCGGCACGCTCAACGCGCTGGTCAACGCCGCCGCCACCTCGGCGCGAGGATCATTGATCGAAACCACCGAAGAGGTCTTCGACCAGATCTTCGACACCAATGTACGCGGCCCCTTCTTCCTGATGCAGGGTCTCGTCGCGCATCTTCTAGAGCGCAAGGCGCCGGGCTCGATCGTCAACGTGCTGTCGATGTCGGCGCATGCCGGCCAGTCCTTCCTGACGCCCTATTCGACCAGCAAGGGCGCGCTGATGACGCTGACCAAGAATGTCGCCAGTTCCTACCGGCGGAACCGCATCCGCTGCAACGCCGTCCTGCCCGGCTGGATGGACACCGAAGGCGAGGCGATCGTGCAGAAGAAGTGGCACGACGCGCCGGACGACTGGCTGGAAAAGGCCGAGGCCGCGCAGCCAATGGGCCAGTTGGTCAAGCCGGCGCAGCTCGCCCGGCTGATCACCTATATGTTGAGCCCGCAGGCCGGCGTCATGACGGGTTCGCTGGTCGACTACGACCAGAACATTGCAGGCGTGATCGGCGAGTAGGGCCTGGTCAATAGCCCTGGGCGGATCGTTCCCCATCCATTCGGACGTTGGCGCCGCCCCTCATCCCCCCTGCCGGGACCTTCTCCCCGTATAGCGACGGGGAGAAGGGGCTGGCCGCGACGTTGGCAATTGCCGAAATCGCCGGCGAGAGCGTCCCTCTCCCCGTTGCAACGGGGAGAGGATGCCGGCAGGCAGGTGAGGGGCGGCGCCGGCACCGGTAATTGGCGATGCCGAGCGAGGCCGTCGTCGTTTCAGGCGAGCAGCTTCATGAGACAGGTGACAAGCGCCCTCGCATCGACTATATGAGCCGCATGATCCACCTGACCGCCTCGTTTTGGTACTTTTACTACGACAGCTCGCTGGCGGCGGGAGGATTGCGCTCGATCTGAAGATTGCAGCATCTAAATCCGAAAAGCCGCCAGACCTGGCGGCTTTTTCGTTTCAGCCGGCAGGTCTCCTAACCAGGAGCAGAAAGCCGTGTTGACCACCACAGACGACCTTCGGGTCAAGGAACTCAAAGTCCTGAGCACGCCGGACGAGGTGATGCGCGAGATACCGCGCTCGCTGACGGCGACGCGCACCGTTGCCGCCTCGCGCAACGCCATCCATTCCATCCTGACCGGGGCCGACGATCGACTGGTAGTCATTGTCGGCCCTTGTTCCATCCACGACCCGGTCGCCGCCGTGGACTACGCCAGCCGTCTGGCGGCGCTGCGCGAGGCCCTGGCCGACCGGCTCGAGATCGTCATGCGCGTCTATTTTGAGAAGCCGCGCACCACGGTCGGGTGGAAGGGACTGATCAACGACCCCGACCTCGACGGCAGCTTCAACATCGACAAGGGTTTGCGCATGGCGCGCAACGTGCTGTCGGCCGTCAACAATCTCGGCTTGCCGGCGGCGACCGAGTTCCTCGACATGACGACGCCGCAATACATCGCTGATCTCGTCGCCTGGGGCGCCATCGGCGCGCGCACGACCGAAAGCCAGATCCACCGCGAGCTCGCGTCCGGTCTCTCCTGCCCGGTCGGCTTCAAGAACGGCACCGACGGCAATTTGCGCATCGCCGGCGAAGCGGTGAAGTCGGCCGCCCAGCCGCATCATTTCATGGCGGTGACCAAGGGCGGCCGCAGCGCCATTGCGGCGACCACCGGCAACGAGGATTGCCACGTCATCCTGCGCGGCGGCGTCGTGCCGAACTATGATGCGGCAAGCGTCGATGCCGCTGCGGCGGAGCTCGCCCGCGTCGGCGTCGCGCCGCGGCTGATGATCGACGTCAGCCACGCCAACAGCGGCAAGAAGCCGGAGAACCAGCCCAAGATCGCGCATGACGTGGCGGGGCAGGTGGCGGCGGGCGACGAGCGCATCATCGGCGTCATGATCGAGAGCAATCTCGTCGCCGGCCGGCAGGATGTCGTGCCCGGCAAGCCGCTCACCTACGGCCAGAGCATCACCGATGGCTGTATCGACTGGGCGACCACCGAGACGGTGCTGCACGGCCTCGCCGGCGCCGTCGAGTGGCGCCGGTCGGTGAAGCGCGAGATGCTCGCCAGCCGCCAGGGCGCCGCCTGATGCCTCGCCCTTCTCCCCTTGTGGGAGAAGGTGGATCGGCGCGCAGCGCCGAGACGGATGAGGGGTGCTGGAAGGAACGCGGCGTGCGCCTTTTTAGGCTCACGCCGCCCTCAGCCCTTCCCATGCGGTGAACACCGAAACCGCAAACAAAAGCAGCCCGGCCGCGCGCCCGGCAAAGGCGGTTGCTCCCGGGTTGTCGACCAGCAGCGCCCGGCTGCGGCCGGCGGTGATGGCGAGCCCGCCATAGATCGCCGCCTGCGTGGCGACCGTCAGCAGCCCTATGATTGTCGCCTGCACCCAGATCGGACCGTAAGCCGGCTTCAGGAATTGCGGATAGACGGCAAGGATGAAGAGATAGGCCTTCGGATTGATCAGGCACGTCACAAGCCCCTGGCGAAAGGCTTTCCAGGCCGAACGGCTCCCCGTGGGCCCGTCATTGCCGACGGTGATGGAACTGCGCATCAGCGAAATGCCGATATAGGCCATGTAGGCGGCGCCGGCGACCAGAAGCGGTTTGAACAGGACCGGCACGAAATGCATGAGCAGGCCGACGCCGATCGCGCCGTTCAGTGTATGCACCGCGCCGCCGAGCATGATGCCGCCGGTCGCCGCCAGACCCCGATCACGGCCGCCGGTCAGCGCATTGGCCAGCACGAACAGCATGTCCATGCCCGGAACGGCGATGATGCCGAACAGCAGGATGAAGAAAAGCCAGAGGTTTTCCGTGTAGCTCATGTCAGTTGCTTGTCGCTCCGTCGGCCAAGGAGTTCAGGAATCTGTTGATTTTCAAGCGTATAGGCGGCCCTATAGGCCACCCCAACTGACGGGGGTGTGTCAGTTGCCTTCATGGCGGGTGAGGAAAAGCGCAAGGCCTCGCGCCTGTTCGAGATCATCCAGATCCTGCGGCTGGCCCGAAAGCCGGTAACGGCGGCGGCGATCGCCGAGCGGCTGGAAGTGACGGTGCGCTCGGTCTATCGCGACATCGCGGCATTGCAGGCGATGCGCGTGCCGATCGAGGGCGGGCGCGGCATCGGCTACATCCTGCGCCCGGGCTTCGACCTGCCGCCGCTGATGTTTTCGATCGAGGAGATGGAGGCGATCGTGTTGTCGCTGGCGCTGCTCGAACGCACCGGCGACGACGAGCTCAAGCAGGCCGCAAAACGCGTCGGCGCCAAGATCGCCGGCGCCGTGCCGCCGCCCTTGCGGCAGACGCTCGACGCCAACGCTCTGCATGCCTGGGGTTTTGCCGCGCCCTCGGCTGCGGCGGTCGATCTGGCGCTCGTGCGGCGCGCCATCCGCGACGAGGAAAAGCTCGACCTTTCCTATCGCGACGAGGCGGGCCGTGACACACAGCGCACCGTCCGGCCGATCGCGCTGATCTACTATGCCGAGACCGCCAACATCGTCGCCTGGTGCGAGCTGCGCCAGGCCATCCGCAATTTCCGCTGCGACCGCATCGAGGACTGCCAGCCGACCGGCCTGTGGTTCAAGGGCGAAGGCGACCGGCTGCGGCAGGTCTGGGTGGATGGCTGGGAGATCAATGCAGCGGCCGCCGGCAACTGACGCGTCGCCGGGCGGTCTGGCAGATTACCTCACATCCATCCAGCGCTGTTCCTGGAACGAGCGCGCCATTGCATGCACGGTGCGCTCGATCTCCAGCCCTTCGTCGAAATCGATGATCCGCGCCGGCCTGCCGGCGATCCGCATCAACAGTTCGCGGCATTCGATCATCTTGAGGTCGTTGAAGCCGAGGCCATGGCCAGGCGCCGGCAGGAAGGAATCGTAGGGCTTGTGATGCGGCGCCACCAGGATGGTGCGGTAGCCCTGCTCGGTCGGCCTATCGGCGGTGAGGTAGAGCTGGAACTCGTTCATCCGCTCCTGGTCGTAGAGGATCGAGCCCTTCGAGCCGAAGATCTGGATGGCGATGCGGCCCTTGCGTCCCCAGGCCGAGCGGTTGACCAGCAGCGTGCCGGCGACGCCGTTTTCGAGATGCATCAGCACGCTGGCAATGTCGTAGGTTTCGACCGCGCGGCGGCCGCCGGAAGCAACCTGGCGGTCGGCATAGGGCTTCGCCATGTCGCACATGACGCGGGCGACGCGGCCGAACAGCACCTTGATCAGCGACAGCGGATGGACGGCGAAATCGTCGAGCGCGCCATAGCCCGAGGCCGCCTCATGCTTCCAGAAGAACGGCGCGTCGGGATCGGCCATGAAATCCTCATCCATCTCGATGCGCACAAGATTGACGTCGCCGATGATCTTTTCCTGAAGCAGCGCGCCGATATGGCGGATGGCCGGGTTCTGGATGTAGTTGTAGCCGAGCGCCGCCACCTTGCCCGATGTCTTCGCCGCCTTTGCCATCGCCTCGGCCTCGGCGAAACCCGGCGCCATCGGCTTCTCGCACCACAGATGCTTGCCGGCCTCCAGGATGGCGATCGCCATTTCGGGATGGAACTGGTTGGGCGTGGTCAGCGACACGACATCGACCTCCGGATCGTTGACCACGGCGCGCCAGTCGCCGGAACCCTTGGCGAAGCCGAACTCGCCCGCCTTGCGTTTTGCGAGCTCGTCATTGACTTCACCCAGATGCACCAGCTTCGGCTTCTCGACATCGGGAAAGACGGCGCCGACCGCGTTCCAGGCGATGGCGTGGCACTTGCCCATGAAGCCCGTGCCGATGAGGCCCACTCTGACCATGTCGATTGTCTCCATTGAAGAGAAAGAGAAGCATGGATGAATTAATCCATTTCACTTGAGAATGGAACGTCCAAATCATTTTT
Organism: Mesorhizobium sp. M1E.F.Ca.ET.041.01.1.1; assembly: GCF_003997355.1. Classification (NCBI taxonomy): domain Bacteria; kingdom Pseudomonadati; phylum Pseudomonadota; class Alphaproteobacteria; order Hyphomicrobiales; family Phyllobacteriaceae; genus Mesorhizobium; species Mesorhizobium sp. M1E.F.Ca.ET.041.01.1.1. Next base: position 8,014 of record NZ_RZSL01000076.1, read on the forward strand.
TATGGTGTTCTTGCGCGAACTCGCTATGATGAGGCAGGAGAGAGAGCTTTCAATATGGCCGTGGGCGGAGCGACGATGGACGAACGGGTGCCTCGCGATTTCGAGACGTTGCGCACGACGATCCTGGAGCGTCGGCACAGCCTGCCCAAGCGCATCGCCCAGATCGCCGCCTATGCGCTCGACAATCCCGATGACATCGCCTTCGGCACCGCCGCAAGCATCGCCGCCTCGGCCGGCGTCCAGCCCTCGACGCTGATCCGCTTCGCCCAGCAACTCGGCTTCGACGGCTTTACCAGCCTGCAGCAGGTCTTTCGCGAGCGCCTGCGCGAGCGCAATTCCTCCTATGACGAGAGGCTCGCGGCACTGCGCGCCAAGGCCGAGGAAGGTGCCGGGCACCGGGCGATCTTCGACGGCTTCGTCGCTGCCGCCAGCACCTCGCTCAGCGACATTTCGCGCGCGTTGAACGATGTGCATTTCGAAGAGGCCGTCAACTTGCTGGCGAAAGCCGAGACCATCTATGTGCTGGCCAAGCGCCGCTCCTATCCGGTCGCGTCCTACATCGCCTATGCGCTGGGCAAGCTCAAGATCCGCAACCAGTTGATCGAATCGGCTGCCGGACTGAACGCCGAGATGATCGGCTTCGCCACGCCGCGTGACGCCGTCATCGCCATCAGCTTCTCGCCTTACGCGCCGGCGACCATCGAAGAGACGCGCTCGATCGCCGAGCAAGGCGTGCCGATCGTCGCCATCACCGACTCATCGTTTTCGCCGCTCGCCCAGTTCGCCAAGATCTGGTTCGAGGTGGCCGAAGCCGATTTCGGCGGCTTCCGCTCGATCTCGGCGACGATGGCGCTCGCCATGGCGCTGACCGTCGCGGTCGGCGAGAAGCGGCGCGACGCCGGCCGCAAGCGCAAGTCCTGACCGCCTCGCGTCAGCGTTTTTCCATCCGGGAATGCTCATTCCATATTGACTATAGATTGGAATTATTATTTCATATTGAAGGCGCCACGCTGCCATCCTCGCGTGCTGCCCAAAACGACGCTGCTCTGCACAACAAGGCCGATGGGAGGTTCGAATGGGCGAAGCCGTGGAAGCGAAATATCCGCCGCTCGACGTCATCACGATCGGCCGCGCGTCGGTCGATCTTTACGGCCAGCAGATCGGCTCGCGCCTGGAGGACATCACCTCCTTCGCCAAGTCGGTCGGCGGCTGCCCGGCCAATATTTCCGTCGGCACGGCAAGGCTCGGCCTGCGCTCGGCGCTGCTCACCCGCGTCGGCGACGAGCAGATGGGCCGCTTCATCCGCGAGCAGCTTCGGCGTGAGGGCGTCTCGGTCGACGGCCTGAAGACCGACAAGGAGCGGCTGACCGCGCTCGTGCTGCTGTCCGTCGAGGACGAAGGCGTCTCGCCGATGATTTTTTATCGCTCCGACTGCGCCGACATGGCGTTGGCGGAAGAGGACATCGATGAAGCCTTCATCGCCTCGGCCCGCGCCGTCGTCGTCACCGGCACGCATTTCTCTCGCCCCAACTCGGACGCCGCGCAGCGCAAGGCTATCCGCCTCATGAAGGCCAAGGGCGGCAAGGTGGTCTTCGACATCGACTACCGGCCGAACCTCTGGGGCCTTGCCGGCCATGCCGAAGGCTTCGAGCGTTACGTCAAATCCGACCGCGTCTCGGCGCAGCTGAAGACGGTGCTGCCGGATTGCGATCTCATCGTCGGCACCGAGGAAGAGATCATGATCGCGTCGGGCGCCGACGATTGCCTGAGCGCGCTGAAAGCGATTCGCTCGCTGTCCTCGGCCACCATTGTGCTCAAGCGCGGCGCCAAGGGCTGCATCGTCTATGACGGGCCGATCAGTGACGACCTCGAGGACGGCATCGTCGGCAAGGGTTTCCCGATCGAGATCTACAACGTGCTCGGCGCCGGCGACGCCTTCATGTCGGGCTTCCTGCGCGGCTGGCTGGGCGGCGAAAGCTTTGCCACGGCCGCGACCTGGGCCAATGCCTGCGGCGCCTTCGCGGTGTCGCGCCTGCTCTGCGCGCCGGAATATCCGACCTTCGAGGAGCTGCAATTCTTCCTGAAGCACGGCAGCAAGCATCTGGCGCTGCGCAAGGACGAGGCGATCAACCACATCCACTGGGCGACGACGCGCCGGCGCGACATCCCCTCGCTGATGGCGCTCGCCTGCGATCATCGCGTCCAGCTCGAGGATGTCGCCGCCAGGGTCGGCGCCGACACTTCGCGCATCCCCGACTTCAAGGTGCTGACCGTCAAGGCGGCAGCCAAGGTCGCCGCCGGCCGCGACGGCTACGGCATGCTGATCGACGAGAAATATGGCCGCGACGCGATGTTCGAATTCGCCCGCCATCCCTTCGCCTGGCTCGGCCGCCCGGTCGAGTTGCCCGGCTCGCGGCCGCTGCGCTTCGAATTCTCGCAGGATATCGGCTCGCAACTGGTCGAATGGCCGGTCGACCACTGCATCAAATGCCTGTGCTTCTATCACCCGGACGATCCGGAAGCGCTGAAGACCGAGCAGCAGCAGAAGCTGCGGGCCCTGTTCGAGGCGGCGCGGAAAGTCGGCAGGGAACTTCTGGTCGAGATCATCGCCGGCAAGCACGGCAAGCTCGACGACACCACCATTCCGCGCGCGCTTGAAGAGCTCTATGCGCTGGGCATCAAGCCCGACTGGTGGAAGCTCGAGCCGCAGGCGTCGGCAGGCGCCTGGGCGAAGATCGAGCAGGTGATCGTCAAGAACGACCCATGGTGCCGCGGCGTCGTGCTGCTCGGTCTCGAGGCGCCGCAGGACGAGTTGGTCGCGGCCTTTGCCGCAACGAGCAATGCGCCCATCGTCAAGGGATTTGCCGTCGGTCGCACCATCTTCATCAACGCCGCCGAACAATGGCTGGCCGGAAAAATGTCGGACGACGAGGCCGTCGCCGACATGGCCTCGCGCTTCGAGCAGCTGACCGAGGCATGGCTTGCCGCACGCGGCCGTAAAGCAGCATAAGAAGACGGGCAGCATAGCAAGACGGCACAAGGAAAGCCGGAGGAAACGACAATGACCAAGACCGTTCGCCTGACGATGGCGCAGGCGCTGACCCGCTTTCTCAGCCGCCAGATGACGGAGATCGACGGCAGACGAGTGCCGATCTTCGGCGGTGTCTGGGCGATCTTCGGCCATGGCAATGTCGCCGGCATCGGTGAGGCGCTCTACCAGGTGCGCGACGAGCTGCCGACCTTCCGCGCCCATAATGAGCAGGCGATGGCGCATGCGGCGATAGGCTACGCCAAGGCGAATTTCCGCCGCCGCTTCATGGCCACCACCACCTCGATCGGTCCCGGCGCGCTCAACATGGTGACGGCGGCAGCGCTCGCCCATGTCAACCGGCTGCCGGTGCTGCTGCTGCCCGGCGATGTCTTCGCCAACCGCCTGCCCGACCCGGTGCTGCAGCAGGCGGAGGATTTCTCCGACGGCACGGCGAGCGTCAACGACTGCTTCCGCCCCGTATCGCGCTATTTCGACCGTATCACTCGGCCCGAGCAGATCGTCCCGGCGCTGAACCGCGCCATGCAGGTGCTGACCGATCCGGCCGAATGCGGCCCGGTCACGCTGTCGCTCTGCCAGGACGTGCAGGCCGAGGCCTATGATTATCCAGAGAGCCTGTTTGCCGAGCGCGTCTGGACGCCGCGCAGGGTGCGCCCGGATCGCCACGAGCTGGCGAACGCCGTCGCGGCGCTGAAGGGCGCCAAGAAGCCGCTGGTGATCGCCGGCGGCGGCGTCCTTTATTCGCAGGCTTCGGGAGAACTGGCCAAGCTGGTGCAGGGCGCCGGCATTCCGGTCTGCGAGACGCAAGGCGGCAAGTCTTCGCTCTCCGACGATCATCCGCTCAACATGGCGGCGGTCGGCGTCACCGGCACCTCAGCCGCCAACCGGCTCGCCGAGGAGGCCGATGTCGTGCTTGCCGTCGGCACCAGGCTGCAGGATTTCACCACCGGCTCCTGGGCGCTGTTCAAGAATGCCGGCCGCACCATCGTCGGCTTGAATACGCAAGGTTTCGATGCCGGCAAGCATTGGGCGCTGCCGCTGGTTGCCGACGCCGCCGAAGGCCTGGCCGAACTCAGTGCCGCGCTGAAAGGCTGGAAGGCGCCAACCGCCTGGACCGACAATGCGCTGAAGGGCAAGAAGGACTGGCAGGCCGCCGCCGCCAAGGTGACGGCCTCGACCAACGCCGCCTATCCCTCGGACGCGCAGGTGATTGGCGCCGTGCAGCGCGCCATGGGCTCCGGCGTCACCTTGCTGCATGCCGCCGGCGGTCTGCCGGGCGAATTGCACAAGCTCTGGCAGGCGGGCGCGCCCGGCTCCTACCATGCCGAATACGGCTTCTCGACCATGGGCTACGAGATCGCCGGCGGGCTCGGCGTCAAGATGGCCAGGCCCGACCAGGAGGTCGTCGTCATGGTCGGCGACGGCTCCTATCTGATGCTCAATTCCGAGATCGCGACATCGGTGATGCTGGGCCTGAAGCTCACCATCGTGCTGCTCGACAACCGCGGCTATGGCTGCATCAACCGGCTGCAGATGGCGACCGGCGGCGCCAACTTCAACAATCTGCTCAAGGACGCGCGCCACGAGGTGATGCCCGACGTCGACTTCGCCGCCCACGCGGCAAGCCTCGGCGCCGTCGCCGAGAAGGTGGCGTCGATAGCCGAGCTGGAGACGGCGCTGGCCAAGGCGAAGCAAAACAGCAAGACCACCGTGCTGGTCATCGACACCGATCCGCTGGTGTCGACCGAGGCCGGCGGCCATTGGTGGGATGTCGCCGTGCCGGAAGTCTCATCGCGGGCACAGGTAAACGCCGCGCGCAAGGCGTATGAGGGCAAAAAGCAGATGCAGAGCATCGGTGACTAAAGCCGGCGCCGCCAACTCCCTACCTCCCCCTTGTGGGGAGGTCGGACCGAAGGTCCGGGTGGGGGTCGGCGCCGACCCCCACCCCGCTGCTCCGCAGCGACCCTCCACACAAGGGGGAGGGTAGGAACGAACCGACATTGGAGTGACGACTTGAAAGCCAAACTGGGCATGTCCCCCATCGCGTGGTGGAATGACGATCTCGTGGAATTGAGCGATGACGTGTCGCTGGAGGAGTGTCTGCGCCAGTCGCGCTCGGCGGGCTTCACCGGCATGGAGATGGGCCGCCGCTTCCCCAACGATCCGAAGGTGATGCTGCCGATCCTGAAGGAAGCCGACGTCACGCTCTGCGGCGGCTGGTTCTCCGGCACGCTGGTCAACGAGGACCTGGCCAGGAACAAGGATCGCATCCAGCCGATGATCGACCTGTTCAAGGCGGTCGACGCGCCCTGCATCGTCTATGGCGAGGTCGGCCGTTCCATCCAGGGCGACCGCTCCAAGCCTTTGGCCACCAAGCCGAAACTCACCGGCGACGAGATGAAGGCCTATGGCCGACGTGTCACCGAGTTCGGCGAATGGTGCGCTGAGCAGGGCATGCCGCTCTCCTACCACCATCACATGGCGGCTGTGGTCGAGACCGAGCCGGAGCTCGATTCCTTCATGCGCCATTCCGGCGAAGGCATCCCGCTGTTGCTCGATGCCGGCCATCTCGCCTTTGCCGGCGGCGACGTGCTGCGCGCCATCGACAACCATCACAAGCGCATCAACCACGTCCATGTGAAGGATGTGCGCATGGGCGTCATCGACAGCCTCGACCGCACGAAACAGTCCTTCCTCGATGCCGTGGCGCTCGGCGCCTTCACCGTGCCGGGCGACGGCTCGCTCGATTTCGGCGCCATCGTGCAGAAGTTCGCCGACTACGGCTATGAAGGCTGGTTCGTGGTCGAGGCCGAGCAGGACCCGAAGAAGAACCCGCCGCTCAAGATGGCGCAGGTCGGGCACAAGGAACTGATGCGGGTGATGACGGCCGCCGGCTATACGGTGGAGACGCAAGGCTTCCCGGCGTAAACGGTGGATTTGCCATGGCGCGCGGTTTATCCGTTGCGCTTTGGGCAGATCCTGGATTGGCGCGATGAAAGACTATGAGCACCCCTTCTTCCGGCCATTGTGGCGACGCATCGCCGTCGTGGCCGTCTGTTTGATCTGGTCGGTGATCGAATTCGCCTCCGGCACGCCCTTCTGGGGCGTCATCGCGCTCGGCTTCGCCGGCTACGCGGTGTGGCAGTTCTTCTACCTCTACAAGCCGGCCGAGGAGAACAAGGCCGGCCCCGAACCGAAGGAGTGACCGCAATGTCGAAACTGCTCGTCAAGGCCGACAAGGGCCACGGCCACGTCGCCCACGTCACCCCGCAAAGCGCCGGCTGGACTTATGTCGGTTTCGATCTCCATCGCTTGCGGCCGGGCGAGACCACAGCCGGCAAGACGGGCGATCGCGAGGTCTGCCTGGTCTTCGTCACCGGCAAGGGCAAGACATCCGCCGGCGGCAAGGATCTCGGCCTGCTCGGCGAGCGCATGTCGCCCTTCGAGGGCAAGCCCTGGTCGGTCTATGTGCCGCAAGGCTCCGACTGGTCGGTGACCGCCGACACCGAACTGGAGCTCGCCGTCTGCTCGGCGCCGGGCCTTGGCGGTGGTCTTCCCGTCCGCGTCATCGGGCCTGACGATCTCGGCCAGGAAGTGCGCGGCAAGGGCACCAATACCCGCTACGTCACCAACATCCTGCCCGAGGGCAAGCCGGCCGACTCGCTCCTGGTGGTCGAGGTGATCACGCCGGGCGGCCACACCTCCAGCTATCCGCCGCACAAGCACGACCAGGACAATCTCCCCGTGGAGTCCTACCTTGAGGAGACCTATTACCACCGCCTCAATCCGCCGCAGGGCTTTGCCTTCCAGCGCGTCTACACCGATGCCGACAGGAACGGTGTGCGCGATCTGGACGAGGCGATGGCGATCGAGGACGGCGATGTCGTGCTGGTGCCGAAGGGCTATCACCCGTGCGCGGCCTGCCACGGCTACGATCTCTACTACCTCAACGTCATGGCCGGCCCGAAGCGGACGTGGAAATTCCACAACGCGGCCGAGCACGAATGGCTGATGAAGGCCTGAGCTCTTTATGACGCTCAACTTGTTGGTCCAGCTCGGGAAAATCGTCGGCTAAGGACCGCCAGGGGTTGTTTGCCTTCGAAAACCCATGAAAGCTTCGTCAATCCGTCATGGAAATCACCTATGGCAGCGGTCTGACGAGGACTTTCCATGCGCTACGCCATCTATTTCACCCCACGGCAGGACGAGTCGCTGGCGCGCATCGCCGCCAATTGGCTTGGCCGCGACCCCTTTGGTGCGGCGACGCGCCCGGTCGAGGCCGTAGGTGAGCTGTCGGCGGCGGAAGTTGCTTTCCACACGGCTTCGGCCAGGCGCTACGGCTTCCATGCGACGCTGAAGGCGCCGTTCGGGCTGGCTTCGAATGAGACGGAAGCCTCGCTGCGCGCCGCCCTCGATAGTTTCGCCGAGGCGACGCCGCCGGTCGTCATTCCGCGCCTCGTTGTCGGCCAGATCGACGGCTTCTTCGCCCTGGTGCCTGAAACTCCGTTCGAGCCTCTCAACAGCTTCGCCGGCGAGGTCGTGCGCGCCTTCGACCGCTTCCGCGCGCCGCTGACCGAAGCGGAGATCGAGCGGCGCAGCCCCGATTCCCTGAAGCCGCAGGAATTCCGCAACCTGTGCCAGTGGGGCTACCCTTACGTCTTCGAGACGTTCCGCTTCCACATGACGTTGTCGGGACGCGTCGGGCCACAGGAAAGCCCACGTCTTCGTGCAGCAATCGACAGCCTGTTCGCGGATGTGCTGCAGCGTCCGGTACCGGTGGATGCGCTGACATTGTTCGTCGAAACCGAGCCCGGCGCGCCGTTTATGGCGCTTTCCCACCATGCGCTTGGGCGCCGCCCGGCCAGAAAGACCGCCTGATTTGACCGCCTGATATGATCGCCCAAAATGATCGCTTGAAATAGGACTGCTGAAATGACCGCCGAGACCGTTTTGAACAACGCCCGCATCGTGCTGCCCGACGAGATCGTCGAGGGCTCGCTGCTGCTGCGCGATGGCCAGATTGCCGCGATCGAGCCGGGCGCCGCCCGCGCCGGCGAGGACATGGGCGGCGACTACATCATCCCGGGTCTGGTCGAGCTGCACACCGACCACCTCGAAGGCCACTACGCGCCGCGCCCGAAAGTGCGCTGGAACCCGATCGCCGCCGTGCTTGCTCACGACGCCCAGGTGGCGACCGCCGGCATCACCACGGTGCTCGATGCCTTGCGCGTCGGCATGGACGAGGACGCCGACCTGAAGTCCGACGACGTGCGCAAGCTCGCCGACGCGATCGAGGACAGCGTGCGCCAGGATCGGCTTAGGGCCGACCATTTCATCCATCTGCGCTGCGAGGTATCGGCGCCGGACTGCCTGGAAGCCTTCGCCAACTTCGAGACCGACGACAGGGTGAAGCTCGCCTCGCTGATGGACCATGCGCCGGGCCAGCGCCAGTTCGTCAACCTCGAGACCTATGCCTACTACTACCAGCGCAAGCTGAAGCTGACCGACCGCGACTTCCAGAAATTCTGCGAGAAGCGGATGGCCGAATCGGCCATGAATTCCGGTCCGAACCGCATCTTCATTTCCGCCGCCTGCCACGAGCGCGGCATCGTGCTCGCCAGCCATGACGATGCGACGGCCGGCCATGTCGACGAAGCGGTGGAGCAGGGTGTGCGCGTCGCCGAGTTCCCGACCACCGAGGAGGCGGCAAAGGCCTCGAAGGCGGCAGGCCTCGGCGTGCTGATGGGCGCGCCCAACGTCATGCGCGGCGCCTCGCATTCGGGCAATGTCTCGGCCAGGGCGCTGGCCGGCGACGGCCTGCTCGACATCCTGTCGTCCGACTACATCCCCTTCAGCCTGATCC
>NZ_RZSL01000770.1:0-2370 GCF_003997355.1 Mesorhizobium sp. M1E.F.Ca.ET.041.01.1.1
ATCGACGGCACGCTCGAAGGCGCGGAGCGTGTGCGCGCAATCGTTCAGGATCTGCGCCGCTTTTCCAGCAGCCAGCGCGAGGGGCTGGAGGTTTTCGATGTCACCCGCACCATTCGCACCGCCGTCGACTGGGTCGTCAGGGCAGAGCGCGTCAAACCCGTTGTTGTCTTCGACATGCCGGATGAGCTCGATGCCTGCGCGCGCAAGGGGCACCTGCATCAGGTCATCGTCAATCTCGTCCACAATGCCGCGGATGTCCTCCAGAACCGACCGGAGCCCCGGATCGAAATCTCCTGCCGCCGGGAAGGCGAAGATGTCGTCATCAAGGTTCGCGACAACGGCACCGGCATTCCGCAAACGCATATGGACCAGATCTTCGAGCCGTTCTTCACCACCAAGCCGATCGGCCAGGGAACGGGGCTGGGGCTCTATGTGAGCTACGGCCTGATGAAGGAACAGGGCGGGGATCTGGCAGCGGCAAATCATCCCGAAGGCGGCGCCGTGTTCACCGTCCGCCTTCCGGCGAATCCAGGCTGAGGGGGCGATGATGAAGCGGCCGCTCAACCTTCTCTGGCTTCAGTCCGGCGGCTGCGGCGGCTGCACGCTGTCCCTGATCGGCGCCGAAGGCCCCGATCTCATCACGAGCTTCGCCACGGCCGGTATCGAGGTGCTGTGGCATCCTTCGTTAAGCGTCGAGACGGGGCGCAGCGTCGTCGCCATCATGGAGCGCGTGACATCGGGCGAGGTTCCGCTGGATATCCTCTGCCTCGAAGGCGCCGTCATGCGCGGACCGAACGGCACCGGCCGCTTCCACATGATGGCGGGAACCGGTCGGCCGGTGATGGACTGGATCAGCGATCTTGCGGCCGTCGCCGGCCATGTGGTCGCCGTCGGCTCATGCGCGGCCTTCGGCGGTATCACGGCCGCTGGCGCCAATCACGTTGAGGCCTGCGGCCTCTCCTATGACGGCACGGAGCCTGGCGGGTTGCTCGGCCACGGCTTCCTGACGAAATCGGGCCTGCCGGTTATCAATGTGGCCGGCTGTCCCATTCACCCGGACTGGCTGACCGAAACGCTGCATCAGATCGCTGCTGGCAGGTTCGACGAGAGCCATGTCGACGAGTGGGAACGTCCCGTGAGCTACACGAACCATCTCGTCCATCACGGTTGCTCCCGCAACGAATTCTATGAGTTCAAGGCGAGCGCCGAGCGGCTGTGCGATCTCGGCTGCATGATGGAGAATCTCGGCTGCAAGGGCACGCAGGCGCGCGCCGACTGCAACATCCGGCCTTGGAACGGCTCTGGCTCCTGCATCGACGGCGGCTATCCCTGCATCAACTGCACCTCGCCCAGCTTCGAGGAGCCCGGCCATTCCTTCACCGCGACGCCGAAGGTTTCCGGCATCCCGGTCGGGCTTCCGACCGACATGCCCAAGGCCTGGTTCGTTGCGCTGGCGGCACTTTCGAAGGCGGCGACGCCTGTACGCCTGAAGACCAATGCGACCGCCGATCACGTGGCGGTGCCGCCGCACGACAGGCAGAAGAGGCGACCATGAGCCGACTTGTCGTCGGACCGTTCAATCGTGTCGAGGGCGACCTCGAGGTCAAGCTCGATGTGGCCGGCGGGTGGGTCCGCTCTGCCGAAGTCGTCTCGCCGCTTTACCGTGGCTTCGAGCAGATCCTGCACGGCAAGTTGCCGCAAGATGCGCTCGTCTACGCGCCGCGCATCTGCGGTATCTGCTCTGTCTCGCAGTCGATCGCCGCCGCACGCGCGCTTGCCGAGGCGCAAGGGCTCGGTGTCGCGGCAAATGGCCGGCTCGCGATCGACCTTATCCATGCGACGGAAAACGTCGCCGACCACCTGACGCATTTCTACCTGTTCTTCATGCCGGATTTCGCCCGCGAGGCCTATGCTGGCGAGTCATGGCACCAGGCGGCCGCTTCGCGCTTCCGTGCTCTCTCGGGAACTGTCGCCGAGGAGGTGCTGCCGGCGCGGGCGCAATGGATGCACATGATGGGTATTTTGGCCGGCCATTGGCCGCATACGCTCGGCATTCGACCGGGCGGCTCGACTCGGGCCGTGACGGCCAACGAGCAGGCGCGCATGGCCGGTATCGTCGGGGCATTCCGCCGGTTTCTGGAGCGCACGCTTTTTGCCGACACGCTCGAACGGGTAGCGAACCTGTCTACTGCCGATGAGCTCGCCTCCTGGCGCGAGGAGAAGCCGGCGCTCCAGGGCGACTTTCGGCATTTCCTCGCCATTTCGGAGGCGCTCGGCCTGGACAGGCTTGGCCGCGCCGGCAGCCTTTTCATGAGCTACGGCGCCTATCATGCCGCAGCCGGCCATCTGTTCCGCCGCGGCCTCTGGAAG
>NZ_RZSL01000771.1:0-2363 GCF_003997355.1 Mesorhizobium sp. M1E.F.Ca.ET.041.01.1.1
CGGACACGCAAGGTAGCTGAGCCAGATTTATCCCTTTGCATCAAACGGTTTCTCGTTTGGCATTGTACATGCGTGCTCATCCGCAAACCACGTCATGGACTGAGGAGAAATCGTCCCATGATCACCTCCCGAAATATACCGCCGCCCGGGTTTCCCGGACCCATCCAAAGATGACGTTGGACCAAAGGCCTGGCAACATGCAGCCGGCTCATCTGGCTCGGCGCAGCCCTGAACCTCTGGTTGCATACTTGCCCCCACGCCGAACTGCCGGTGCTGGAAGTGGTGTCGGCCGTACACATCGTCGCAGATCTCACGCTCGCGCTCGGGAAGGTCGTCCGCGACTACCTCGCGGAAGCCGAGCCTTGCTAGGGGGAAAAGGAAGAATCCCGAACTTTCAGAATGATATTCTATCGAACCAGCGCAACGAGGGAGCCGGTGGCCGGCTTCTCGACAAGGTGGCGGTGATCACCGGAGCCGCAAGTGGCATCGGCAATGAGATCGCGCTCAGCTTCGCCCGCGAGGGAGCAAGAGTGGCCCGCAGATCTTGATCACAGCGCTGCCCAACAAACGGCGTCCGGGATCGATCCGGTGGCAAACGCGCACCCGGGGTTGTCGGCTCGGATGTCAGTACGAGCAGGTGGAAAGCGAATGGTGCAGGCGATCGAAACTTTTGGGCGCCTCGAACATCCTGGTCAGCAACGCCGTCCTCCAGATCCTGGCGCCGCTTGTCGGTAGGCGGCCATAAAGGAGATCGCGTGTTCGCGTGGTGCGGGGTCCCGGATGCCCGAAGTTACGCGACAGTTACCCAAGGCAAGGAGTCAAAATATGTGCGGCATGTGTGGATGGATTGATTTCGATCGTGACCTAGGAAGTCCCGACGCGCGAAGGGAGCTTGCCGACATGACGGCCACCATGGCCTATCGTGGACCGGACGACGAGGGGACTTGGATCGACGGGCCTGCGGCACTGGGACACCGCCGCCTCGCGATTATCGACATCCAGGGCGGTCGCCAGCCGATGACGCTCGATGAGGACGGCCAACCCGCCTTGGTGCTCGTATACACGGGCGAGACTTACAACTACCGCGAGCTGCGTCAACGGCTTGCCGCCCTGGGCCATCGGTTCGAGACGAGCAGTGACACCGAGGTGGTGCTGCACGCCCACCGCGAGTGGGGCCACCGCGACCCTCGCAGCGCGGTGAGCGAACTCAACGGGATGTTTGCCTACGCACTCTGGGACACCGCCAAGCGCGAACTGCTTCTCATACGCGACCGGCTCGGCATCAAGCCGCTTTACTACTACCCCACCGAGCACGGAGTGCTATTCGGCTCGGAGCCAAAGGCGATCCTCGCCAATGGTCTCGCGGAACGGGTAGTGGACGCCGACGGGCTTCGGCGCACACTATCTTTCGTCGCCGACCCGCATAACACCGTGTTCCGCGGTATGCGTGAAGTACGGCCCGGCCACATCGTCCGCGTGACCCGCGACGGCATCCAGCAGATAAGCTATTGGCAGCTCACCGACAGCGGGCACACCGACGACGTGGCTACCACAGTTCGGCGCGTGCGCGAGTTGCTTGAGGACACGGTCCAGCGGCAGCTCGTCGCCGACGTTCCGCTAGGCACGCTCTTGTCGGGCGGGCTTGACTCCTCCGCCCTGACCGCATTGGCCGCGCGCTCCAGCGACGAACGGATCCGATCCTTCGCCCTTGACTTCGTCGGCTACACCGAGAACTTCACCCCGGGCCCGATGTGCGGTACACCCGACGCGCCGTACGTGCAGGAGGTTGCGAAGTTCGTTACTACGGACCACATGGACATCATCTTGTCCGCGGATGAGCTCATGGATCCGAACGTGCTGGCCGGCACCCTACACGCCCGTGACCTGCCGTTCACGTGGGGCAACGAAGATAGCTCGCTCTATCTGCTGTTCCGGGCGATCCGGCAGTACTCGACAGTGGCCCTGTCCGGGGAGTCAGCCGACGAGCTTTTCGGTGGCTACTCGTGGTTCCACGATCCCGCGCACATTCAAGCCGACACGTTTCCGTGGTCCTGCCACGTGGATATCGCCCTGCAGTCCCTGGCCCCCGGACTCGTTGAGGAGCTCGACCTCCCCGGATACCTCGACGAGCAGTACCGCAGGGCACTCGCAGAAGTACCCGCCCTGAGCGGGCCGGCCTCAGCCGATCCGCACGAGCGTCGCATGCGTGAGGTCTGCTACCTCGTTCTCACGCGTCACCTGCCGACTCTTCTCGACCGCAAGGATCGGCTGAGCATGGCTTCGGGTCTCGAGGTACGGGTCCCTTACTGCGACCACCACCTCGTCGAGTACGTATTCGGCACCTCCTGGGCCCACAAGACTTT
>NZ_RZSL01000772.1:0-2362 GCF_003997355.1 Mesorhizobium sp. M1E.F.Ca.ET.041.01.1.1
AGCCGAGCGTGCTCGCGGCGGGACTGATGTCGCTGGTTCCGCACGACCTGCAGCGCAAGGTCGATGCGTTGGCGCCGACCCATTTCGGCGCGCCCTCGGGCAGCCACGTGCCGATCCGCTATGACGGCGAATGGCCGGTGCTGGCCATCCGCGTGCAGGAGCTGTTCGGCCTCGACCGCCATCCGGCGATCGCGGGCGGCACGGTGCCGCTGACGCTCGAACTCTTGTCGCCGGCGCATCGCCCGATCCAGATGACGCGCGATCTCCCCGGCTTCTGGCGCGGCTCCTGGGCGGATGTGCGCACCGACATGCGCGGCCGTTATCCGAAACATGTCTGGCCGGAAAACCCGCTGCTGGCGGCGGCCACCAGCCGTGCCAAGCCGCGGGGGACGTAGCCTTGCGCAGAATTGGCGCAGACGCTCATCGCTCCGCCCGTGGATGACGAAGTCGCGAGGGGCCTCGGCCAATCCCGAATGTTCATGATGTTGAACCGAGACGAACGGTGAAACACCGGCTGCCAACCGGGTAAGTCACCTTCACAGCGCTACTAGCGCTCACCCTCCTGCGGCTATAATCGTAAGTCATGATCAACATTCTGCGCGCGCCCGATTCCCAGCAGAGCCAGCGGCTGCGGCTCAACACGCTGATCCGCCTGCGCTGGCTCGCCATCGTCGGCCAGAGCATTGCGGTGCTCGTCGTCGCCTACGGGCTGAAATTCCCGCTGCCGGTCTCGATGTGCTTCGCGCTGATCGCCTGCTCGGCCTGGATGAACCTCTGGCTGACCTTCCGCTATCCGGCGGCGCACCGGCTGGGTCCGCTCGCGGCCTTCGCCATCCTGACTTTCGACAGCCTGCAGCTCGCCGGGCTGCTCTACATGACCGGCGGCCTGACCAATCCGTTCTCGGTCCTGCTCTCCGTGCCGGTGGTCATCTCCGCCGCGTCGCTGCCGCTGCGCTTCACGGCGATGCTCGGCGTGCTGGTCATCGTGGCGGCAACGCTGCTGGTGTTCTTCCATCTGCCGCTGCCCTGGTACGAGAATGCGCCGCTGCCGATGCCGTTCATTTATGTCGCCGGCATGTGGATGGCCGTGTTCGCCTCGATCGCCTTCACCGCCATCTACGCTTTCCGCGTCGCGGCGGAGGCGCGCCTGCTCGCCAATGCGCTCGCCGCCACCGAGCTGGTGCTGCAGCGCGAGCAGCATCTTTCCGCGCTGGACGGGCTCGCGGCGGCAGCCGCGCACGAGCTCGGCACGCCTCTGGCCACCATCACGGTCGTCGCCAAGGAAATGGAAAAGGCGCTCGGCAAGGATCCGAAATTCGGCGAGGACGTGAAGCTCTTACGCTCGCAGAGCGAGCGTTGCCGCGAGATCCTGAAGCGGCTGACCAGCCTGTCCTCGGAAGGCGAGGCGCACCTGTCGCGCCTGCCGCTGACCTCGCTGGTCGAGGAGGTGACGGCGCCGCACCGCGATTTCGGCATCTCGATCCGGCTGCGTCCCGGCGAGCGCATCGGCCCGGAGCCGGTCGGGCAGCGCAGCCCCGGCGTCATCTACGGGCTCGGCAACCTGGTCGAGAACGCCGTCGACTTCGCCAAGAAAACCGTCACCATCAGCTGGAACTGGGATGAGACCGAGGTTTCCTTTTCCATCACCGACGACGGACCGGGCTTCCCGCCGGAGATCATCGACCGCATCGGCGAGCCCTATATGTCGACACGCCAGGGGACCGAGGCCGGCGGCGGCCTTGGCCTCGGGCTGTTCATCGCCAAGACCTTGCTGGAGCGTTCCGGCGCGACGCTCGACTTCCGCAATTCGAGCGGGCTCGGCGAGGGCGCGGTGGTGCAGATCACCTGGCCGCGCAGCGTCTTTCTCAATCCCCAGCAGCTGTCGGGGACCATGTTCGACAACGCCTGAGCCTTGCGTTTGCCGCATGGCAGCTTTGTTGCCGGCTGTAAAAATTGGACAATGCTGTTGCGGAATTGTATCTGCGTAAAAGTAAGGCAGTAGGATGCTGACGAAATGAGCGCAGAAGAACCCACCGGCGCAATGGTTGAGGGCGAGGACACCTCGTTGCTGATCGTCGATGACGACAAGCCGTTCCTCACCCGGCTTGCCCGCGCCATGGAAACCAGGGGCTTCGCGGTCGAGACGGCGGAGAGCGTGGAGGAGGCCGTCGCCAAGGCGCGCGCCCGTCCGCCCGCCTATGCGGTGGTCGACATGCGCCTCGGCGACGGCAACGGCCTCGACGTGGTCGCCGCCATCCGCGAGAAGCGCGACGATTCCCGCACCATCATCCTGACCGGCTATGGCAACATCGCCACCGCGGTGACGGCGGTGAAGCTCGGCGCCGTCGACTACCTGTCGAAG
>NZ_RZSL01000773.1:0-2359 GCF_003997355.1 Mesorhizobium sp. M1E.F.Ca.ET.041.01.1.1
GACCCCGGCAGCCCTGCAGGCGACATCGCTCGGTCAGCCCCAAGTCGTGTTTGAATTCTTTCTCGGACCAAGCTCCGGCGGAAACCCGATCAGTTCACAAGAAAGACAAGCACCAGGAATAGACTTGTCACTGACGAACGAATGCCACGTTCCATTCACCTGGCTGTGTTTTCATGGTGCGCGGAATTTCGTCATGTTGTTTTCGGAACTACAAAAACTCAAGATGACACGGCTAGACGTCGGTTCAGGCGCCTTGCAGCCGACGATTACGGAGCCCGTCGCGTATTAGAATTAGCTTGTGGCGATACTTAAGCTGCCGAGACATTTATTGCTTTCGGCGGCGCCCACCGGTATGTAGCAGGACTTCGCCTGCTGTCTTTCAAGCCACCCGGAGAGTTTCATGACAGAAGAAGCCGATCACAATCTCGACAGCCTCATCGAGCTTACCGCTGATGTCGTCTCAGCCTATATCTCGAATAATCCAGTCCCAGTGGGCGATCTCCCCGCCCTGATCGGCCAAGTGCACGCGGCTTTGAAAAGCACTGCCGGAGGCGTCGCCGCGGCAGAGCCGGAGGCTCTCAAGCCTGCGGTCCCGATCAAGAAGTCGGTGTCGGCGGACTACATCATCTGCCTTGAGGACGGCAAGAAATTCAAATCGCTAAAGCGCCATATTTCAACCCACTATGGGCTTACCCCGGACGAATATCGTACCAAATGGGGCCTGCCGGCAGATTATCCGATGGTCGCGCCGAACTACGCTGCGGCGCGCTCGGTGCTGGCCAAGACAATCGGTCTCGGCCGCAAACCAAAAGAGTCGGAAACGCCGGCGCCGGCGACGCGGACCCGCAAGAAGGTCGCAGCCTGACTTTATCTCTCAAGGGTCGTTTTCCACCGCGCAGCTGCTGCCGGCATGATCCGCGCGGCATAAGAAATTGCGGGGACCAATCCTCCCCGCCTTAGCTCGCGTTCATTCGATCTTGCCGGGACACAGGGAAATTCAGCCAGCTTTGCTGAGGCTGCCGGCAGAGGACTTGCCAGTGCGGCGGTCCTGTTCGATCTCATAGTTGATCTTCTGGCCGTCATTCAGCGTCGAGAGGCCCGCGCGTTCGACAGCGGAAATGTGGACGAAAACATCCTGACCGCCATTGTCGGGCTGTATAATCCCCTTGGTGCTGTTGAAGGGATTTGAACTGCGGACTAACAGATTGAGTTTACTCTCTGCTCGGAACCCGTCGCATCATGGCATTGCGTGAGCGAAGACATAGTTGCGCCACAGATATGCCGGACGCCCCAACCCATCGTTTCTTTCAGCAAAATCAATGCAAGTTAACCCGCCGGCGGCTGCAGCCTCCAGGATCTGTGCGTCAGAGTGCGCATGAAAAACGCCGATCGGCTCACTGGGCATTGGGTCTCGAATGTCAACAGCAAGACGGCCATGCCCCGCTAGAAGATGCGCCATCCTTCGAAAGCCGTCCCTAAGATCGCCGGCGGCGAGCAGCATCAACACCGCCGAGCAAAGAATGAAGTCAAACGGCGGCACCTTGCCCAACCGAGCAAGCGTTGGCAGGCGATCGTCGATCCAGGTTATTCCGCGGACACTATTCGCTTCTCCAAGACGCCGAAATGCGATGGACGGCTCGATTGCTGTGACCTGTAACCCCCGAGCTGCAAGCCCTCGTGCATCGCGCCCACTTCCTGAGCCTATGTCGAGGACCCGGCCTTGAGTCGGAAGATGTTCGGAAAGATTTGGATGGATGACATCGAAGGTGACGGCGTCGTATCGTGGCGCCAAATCCGCAGCCAACTGGTCGTAGTAGGTGACAGAATCGAGTGATCCTTCCGCCTTCATTAGGGGGTTGCCTTGGTGGCGGCGTTCTTTGTGAAATATGCTGCTGGCCCGCAACTCGTCACGAAGGAGCCGAGTGCTGCGAACAGCAGGAGTGCGCAGAAAGTCCCAACGATAATGAAATTTCCCCCAATCTTGCCTTTGCTATCGTAGCTGCGAATGTCAGCGAGCACCCGCTGCATTACATATCGCAGCCGAATGAGCGCGATGATCATCAAAAGATTCGAGATGCCGGCAAATATAAGCAACATCGATCGTGCGCGATCGTTGATATCGAAGCTTGCAACAGCAAACCACAAGCCGCCGGTAAGCGTCATAACTATGAGAGGCGATTGCCAGAGAAATCCATTGAGCGAACGGAAATCCTCACACCGCTGTTCGTAAATCACCTTTTGATCAGGTGGTTCATTCGCTATATCGTTCGACATCTTAAACCTCGCCTTTCGATTCTCTTTAGCATCGAATGCGAGTCCAGTGCGGGAAGATTTTGAAATGGGGCATCCAATCTATCTC
>NZ_RZSL01000774.1:0-2356 GCF_003997355.1 Mesorhizobium sp. M1E.F.Ca.ET.041.01.1.1
GACATCGCCCTCGCCCAGCCGGCGGAAGCGCGGCATGATCTCAGCCCTGGCTGCATCGGCGAGAAGATCGGCCAGCCAGTCGATCGCACGGTCGTCAAACGTCATCGGAAATGTCTTGCCCTGTGGTGAGACGCGCATCGAGCGCGGCGAAGTCGAACAGTTTTCGGTCAAGCAGGTGCGAGGGCCGCACATTGGTCATGGCGCGGATCATCGTGTCCTTGCGGCCGGGCATGCGCTTCTCGATGTCGTCGAGCATCGCCTTCATCGCATTGCGCTGCAGCCCTTCCTGGCTGCCGCAGAGGTCGCAGGGGATGATCGGGAAATTCATGGCGCCGGCGAATTTCTCGAGATCGGCCTCGGCGCAATAAGCGAGCGGACGCAGAACCATGACGTCGCCCTCGTCATTGATCAGCTTGGGCGGCATGGCGGCGAGACGCCCGCCATGGAAGAGGTTCATGAAGAAGGTTTCGAGGATGTCCTCTCGGTGGTGGCCGAGCACCAGGGCGGCGCACCCCTCCTCGCGCGCGATGCGGTAGAGGTGCCCGCGCCTCAGCCGCGAGCAGAGCGAGCAATAGGTGCTGCCCTCGGGCAGCTTGTCTGTGACCACCGAATAGGTGTCCTGGTACTCGATGCGGTGTTGAATGCCGTTGGCGTTGAGATAGTCCGGCAGGATGTGCTTTGGAAAGTTCGGCTGACCCTGGTCGAGATTGCAGGCGAGCAGCTCGACCGGCAGCAGGCCGCGCCATTTGAGGTCGAGCAGCAAGGCAAGCAGGCCGTAGGAATCCTTGCCGCCGGAAAGCGCCACCAGCCAGCGCTCGCCGGGCTTCACCATGGCGAAGTCTTCGATCGCCTGACGGGTGAGCCTCAACAGCCGCTTGCGCAGCTTGTTGAACTCGACCGAGGACGGCACATCGCGGAACAGCGGATGAAACCCGCCCTCCGGCTCGTCGGCGATCGGTTCCAGCGATTTGATGCCAAGTGATTTGGTATCTGGCAGCATGTTCATGGTGCAAATGCCCCACGGGGTCCTGGTTGCCGCCCGGCTTAGCGGACCTGGCCGACAAAGAAAAGGCCGCCTCGTGGGCGGCCTTCGATTGCGTTGCTGACCGGCTTTCGATCAGCGCGAATAGAATTCGACGACCAGGTTCGGTTCCATCTGCACGGCGAACGGCACGTCCGACAGGCCAGGAACGCGGGCAAAGGTCGCGGTCATCTTGTTGTGGTCGGCCTCGATGTAGTCCGGCACGTCACGCTCGGCGAGACCCACCGATTCCAGCACGATGACGAGCTGCTTCGACTTCTCGCGCACCTCGATGACATCGCCCGGCTTGCAGCGGTACGAACCGATGTTGGTGCGCTTGCCGTTGACGTTGACGTGGCCGTGGTTGACGAACTGACGGGCGGCGAAGATGGTCGGCACGAACTTGGCGCGATAGACGATCGCGTCGAGGCGCGATTCCAGCAGGCCGATCAGGTTCTCGGAAGTATCGCCCTTGCGGCGGTTGGCCTCCTCATAGACCTTACGGAACTGCTTTTCCGAAACGTCGCCATAGTGGCCCTTCAGCTTCTGCTTGGCGCGCAGCTGCAGGCCGAAGTCGGAAAGCTTGCCCTTGCGGCGCTGGCCATGCTGGCCGGGGCCGTATTCACGCTTGTTGACCGGAGACTTCGGGCGGCCCCAGATGTTTTCGCCAAGACGGCGGTCGATCTTGTATTTCGCGGATTCGCGCTTGCTCATCGCATTCCCTTTCAAAACAATATACCCGGAACCCCATGGCTCCGGGTGAAGGAAACGCGCCCTCCTCTGGCCTCCGTTTTCGAGACCTGACAGGGTTTTCCACGCAACGCGACGGAAAAGCCCACGGGACACGTCAGTTCGAACAAGACCGCCGGCACGCCGGTGAGATCTTGCCCATGCAAAAGAAACCACCGGGCGTCGCCACCCGGTGTTGATGGCCTGTTAAACAGAGATTTAACCGCTGTCAAGCTTGTGACTGGCGACGCAACGGCCGACCTTATACCATTTTGCGTTGCATGCGGTGCCGGATGTGGCGGACGCCGACGGCATCAGGGCGGGGGCGCAACCATTTCGGGACGTAGCTTTGCCCTGACACTTGATGAAGGGACTGGAGCAGAGGAGTCCGAATTCCCATGAAGAAGTTCTTCCTTACCTTAACCGGCGCCGCGGTGTTGGCGGGGTCGATGGCGATCATGACGCCGGCGCCCGCCATGGCAAGGCACTGGCACAGCCACACGCAGGTGTGCCGCGTCGTGGTGAAGAAAAGAGTCGTATGGCGTCACGGCCACCGCCACGTCGTCCGCTACAAGGTGCGGCACTGCTGGTGGCGCCGGTAAGTTG
>NZ_RZSL01000775.1:0-2355 GCF_003997355.1 Mesorhizobium sp. M1E.F.Ca.ET.041.01.1.1
TTTGAATCGAATTGTCGGGACGGTGCGTAATCTCCCCCCTTGAGGGGGAGATGGCCGCGCAGCGGCCAGAGGGGGTCGTCTCGCATAGAGCGCCAACCTCGTCACGGCGCACAAGACGCTGGCGCTTCACGCGAGGCGACCCCCTCTGTCGCCTTCGGCGACATCTCCCCCGGGAGAGGGGAGATCGCGGCCGTGCAACCGAAGCTCTCGCCAAACCGTTATCGCCGGGCATAATCGAGGGGTGCAGAAATTGTCCTTCATGCCCAACCGGCGCCGGCTGCTGTCGGTCTCTCTCGCGCTTGCGCCGGCGGCGCTCCTTTTGATGCCGGCTGTCGCCTGGGCCGCCGAGAAGAGCGGCATGTCCAGCGAAGGCATCTTCGTTCTCGAAATCATTTTGCTGCTCGTCGTCGGCCGCGGCATCGGCGAATTGCTGGAGCGGTTCGGCCAGCCGGCGGTTATGGGCCAGTTGATCGGCGGCATCCTGCTCGGCCCTTCGCTGCTCGGCTGGCTGTGGCCCGCGGCCGAGCGCGTGGTCTTTACGGGCGATGCCGCGCAAAAGTCGATGATCAATGCCATCGCCCAGCTCGGCGTGCTGATGCTTCTGCTGCTGACCGGCATGGAGACGGATTTGCGGCTGGTGCGCCGCGTCGGCCGCGCCTGCTTCTCCATCTCGGCCACGGGTGTCGCCGTGCCTTTCGTGCTGGGCTTCGCGGCGGCGCAATTCATGCCGGACACGTTGCTCGCCGCCGGCAGCGAGCGTGTCGTCGCCGGCCTGTTCCTTGGCACCGCGCTTTCGATCTCCTCGGTCAAGATCGTCGCCATGGTGGTGCGCGAGATGAACTTCATGCGTCGCGACCTCGGCCAGATCATCGTCTCCTCGGCCATCATCGAAGATACGATCGGCTGGGTGATCATCGCCATCACCATCGGCATCGCTACGCATGGCCGCATCGAGGCCGGCAGTCTGGCCTTCACGCTGGCCGGCGTTGCCGCCTTCATGGGTTTTTCCTTCACGCTCGGCCGGCGCATCGTCTTCGACGCCATCCGCTGGACCAACGACACCTTCCGCTCGGAATATGCGGTGGTCACCGTCATCCTCGCCATCATGGGCGCCATGGCGCTGATCACCGAGCTGATCGGCGTCCACACCGTGTTAGGCGCTTTCGTCGCCGGCATACTGGTCGGCGAGTCGCCGATCCTGTCGCGCCACATCGAGGGGCAATTGCGCGGAGTGATCACGGCACTTTTCATGCCGGTGTTCTTCGGTGTTGCCGGCTTGTCCGCCGACCTCACCGTGCTTGCCGACCCGGAGCTCGCGCTACTTACCGTAGCGCTGGTGGCGATCGCCAGCCTCGGCAAGTTTGGCGGCGCCTTCATCGGCGCCGAGCTCTCCGGCATGAGCCGCGCCGAGGGCATTGCGGTCGGCTGCGGCATGAACGCGCGCGGCTCGACCGAGGTCATCGTCGCCTCGATCGGCCTGTCGATCGGCGTGCTCTCGCACAACCTCTTCACCATGATCCTCACCATGGCCGTCATCACCACCTTGGCCATGCCGCCGACGCTGCGATGGACGCTCGGGCGCCTGACGATCGGCGAGGCGGAGAAGAAAAGGCTGGAGCGCGAGGAGGTCGACCAGCGCGGCTTCATCGCCAATCTGGAGCGGTTGCTGGTGGTGGTCGACGAGGGCGTGGTCGGCCGCTTCGCCGCCTACCTTGCCGGCGTAGTCGGCGCCGGCAAGCCGATGACGGTGCTGCATGCCAGCGGCGAAAGCGAAGCCGAGCCGGGCGAGGCTGCGCATCTGGACGAGATCGAGAAGGGCGCCGAGGAGGGTCGCGAGGCGGCGAAGGAAGCCGACGAGGAGCCCGTGCGTGAAGCCCCCTTGACCCGCCGCAGGCACGAGGTCCAGCTCTCGGCCGAGGCGGTGGCCAAGGAAGCGCGTAAGGGCTATGGCATGCTGCTCATCGGCCTCGGCCGCGCGGTGACCGCCAAGGGCGGTTTCTCGCACCGGCTGAACGAGGTTGCCGGCGCCTTCGACGGCCCGCTCTGCCTGGTGCTGAAACCCGTTGCCGCCGGGCGGCATATGCCGAGGCTTGGCCCCGAGTCGGGTCGTATCCTGGTGCCGGTCAACGGCACGTCGGTCGCTCGCCGTGGCGCCGAGCTGGCGTTGGCAATCGCCGCTGTCACCGGCGCGCCGGTCAAGATGCTCTACGTTGCGCGGGTCGGCCGCGACCAGCCGCGCGACGCCGTCTCGCATCGCCGCAGGGAGGCGGTGCTGAAGGACATTGTCGCGCTTGCCGACCGCTACGGCGTCGAGATCGAGACCGCCATCCGCTCGAGGCCTGCCGCCGCCGATGC
>NZ_RZSL01000776.1:0-2343 GCF_003997355.1 Mesorhizobium sp. M1E.F.Ca.ET.041.01.1.1
CGTTTCTCGGTCATGGCGGGTGTGGCTCGCGAGATGCGGTGGAAGGGTTGGCCTAGGCAACCGATTCTTACGCCAAATCTATCGCTTAAGCTGCATCCGCCAACCTCAAAGGCCCAACGTCGTGCATAAGACGAGTTAGAGACAATAGTGACGCTGGAACCTGATACTCGGCGCTTGCGGTTGGCATCGGCAACGGAGTACGTAGAAGCAGCCGCCATCCGTCGCCCTGGGGCCCACTTACTTATACGCGACAACCAGGAGACGCGGGCCATAAGGTGTGAAATCTCCACCTTCCAGCCCATAGGCTTTAACAGTCTCAAACCCCGCGCTTCGCAACATGCGAACATATTCAGAAAATCCATAGTGTCTGACAGAAAGCCGCGTTCGTCTTACGCATCCGTTGCGCACGACAATCCTCTCGGTGTTTTGACGATCGGCTAGTGCATCGTAGTTTGTTATATCTATTCTTAGATCATCGTTATGCTGCACGATATCGTGGGTAGGCGACTTGTCGCGTAGAACAGCGAAACGATTGAGCTGATCGATTAGCAGGCGCCCGCCCTTTCGAAGCGAAGAAGCGGCTTCATGAAGAACTCTCTCATTGTCAGCTTCATCGAAATAGCCAAATGTCGTGTACCACAGAAAAGCCGCGTCAAAGCGATCCCGCCAGGGAAGTGAACGCATATCGCCAAGTATGTACTCAACTGCTACCCTGCGTTCGGTTGCATCCGCTTCGGCTTTTTTTAGTAAGATCGCCGACATGTCCAGTCCGGTTACCCGCGCTCCTTTTTCCGCCAATCTGTTAGAAATCCGACCATATCCGCACCCGAGTTCAAGTACTGAGCTGCCTTCTCTAAGTGAAAGAAGCTCCCAAATTGCTCGCACTTCCCGGTCGCTCTTCTCTGGTGAATTAACCAAATCGCCAAAATGCAAGTAATCGTCGCTGAAGTGTGTTTCAATGTCTGATGAAGAAGGGTGATTTCTCATTTTTGCGGCTCATTAGTTTTCGATGGTAATATACGTTGATTTTTGAGGTCGATCATTGCTTTCCTAAAGAAACCATTTGACTGTATATTTTCTCTCATCAACACTTTGCGTGAGCCTCATAGACCTGACCTCTTGTAGCGGGCCGCTGACATCAGATCCGCTGCGGCGTGCTCAGGCGGCCGGATCACGCATTGTCTCAAGTCGTTCCGCCGCAAGTCGTACTGAGCGGGATCAGTCGCTAGGTAAGCGGCCTTCAACCATAATGAGCACTCTTGTTGCCATGGTTTTGACCCACCGTTGTGTGCTGTGCGATAGTTTGAGCGTTAGCAGTCTCCAGCTTTTTTCGTGCCGAAACCTCGGCCTGCGCGGTGAACATACCATTGTCAGTGATCTGCGGTTGCAAAGATCCGGTGAACTGATTTGAAGGATTTGTTGCAAGCTTTTGGTCGCCGGCGGCGCTGGACGGAGGCCATTGACCAATGTCCTAGCAGGCTGTTGAAAAAGGCACTCGCCACCGGACCGCAGCGGTGATTCACTGGTTCCGAAGGGATTCGGAGGTGACGAGTGCGCGGCGGCGACGATCGAACTGGCGAACTGTTCAGCTATGTTGACCTTGAGGCGCGGGTGCGGCGCAATCATCCGTTGCGGGCGATCCGGTTGATCGTGAGCGAGGCGCTGTCGGCGCTGGAGCGGGACTTCGCGGCGCTGTATTCGCCGATCGGACGGCCGTCGATCCCGCCGGAGAAGCTGCTGCGGGCGATGCTGTTGCAGGCGTTCTATTCGATCCGCTCGGAGCGGCTGTTGATGGAGCGGCTGGAATACGACCTTCTGTTCCGCTGGTTCGTCGGGATTGGCGTTGACGATGCGGCCTGGGATCATTCGGTGTTCTCCAAGAACCGCGACCGGTTGCTGGAGGGCGACATCGCTGCAAAGTTCCTGGCGGCGGTGCTGGCGCAACCCAAGGTGAAGAAGCTTCTGTCGACGGATCACTTCTCGGTCGACGGCGCTGATCGAGGCATGGGCGTCGATGAAGAGCGTCAAACCGAAGGACGGCTCGGGCGAGCCGCCGGCTGACGGGGGTGGACGCAATGCGGAAGCGGACTTCCATGGCCACAGGCGCTCGAACGACACACATGCCTCGACCACCGATCCCGACGCCAAGCTCTACCGCAAGGGACAGGGCAAGGAGGCCAAGCTGTGCTTATGGGACATGGCTTGATGGAGAACCGCCACGGCCTGCTGGTCGACGCCTGCCTGACACTGGCCGACGGACATGCTGAGCGGGTGGCCGCACTCCATATGATCGAGCCTCGTGCGGATCGGCCGCAGGCCATCACGCTCGGTGCCGACAAGGCC
>NZ_RZSL01000777.1:0-2336 GCF_003997355.1 Mesorhizobium sp. M1E.F.Ca.ET.041.01.1.1
TGTCAGCCCGGGGCGGGACGATCGCGGCCGCCGAGTGTCGCAGAACTGCGACAGGTCAGGGCCGTGAAATCAATGCGGACGGCGGATAGCGAAACGGGCGAGCTTGCGATGCAGCGTCGCGCGCGAAATACCTAGGCTTTGCGCCGCCGCCGAGACATTGCCGCCGGCGCGAGCCAGCGCCCGCTGGAGCACGCCGCGCTCGGCATCGTCGAGGTCTTCCCTCGCGCCTGGCGCATCGCCGAGGACGTCTGCTGCCAACAGCCCCTTGGCCAGGGCTTCGCGCGTTATGCCAAGCGCAAGCCGCGCGTTGCGCGTCGCGCCGATCACCAGATCGTCCGAATCGACCGCGATGAGCGCGCCGGCGGTACGCTCAGCGGCAGGGGCCAACAGAATGCGGGCGCCGGAAAACACCATGCGGAAATTCTCGGCCTCGATGCGGCGCGCGGCATCCCCCACGGCGACGGCGATGAGCTGGACGAAACCCTCCGTCAGATCCGACCGGCAGGAGGACACGTCGAGCGCAGCCGCCAGATTGCCTTCGTGATCATAGACCGGCGCGGTCGTGCAACTGAGCAAGGTGTTGCGCGAAAAGAAATGCTGGTCGCGATGGATGGTGAGCGCCCGTTGGTCTGCGATGCAGGTGCCGATCCCGTTGGTGCCTTCGCTCTCCTCGCTCCAGACCGTGCCGGTCCACAGGCCCCATTCGTCGAAGGTCTCGTCATCGGCAACGGCGCCCCTGCGCTCCAGGGGAATGCCGTCGCGGTCAGCCAGCATCACGCAGCAGCCGACACCGCCGACGGCGAGGTAAAGCCGATTGAGGCTCCCTTCGGCGGCTCGGACGAGTCGCTCCGTGCGCTGCCTGGCCTGCCTCAGTTCGCCTTCGGTCAGCCGTCTGGGCGCCTTGCGCTCGGCCGGGTCGAGACCATGCAAATGGAGGGAACGTCGCCACGAGGCGACCAACGCCGAATGGGCCGCGTCGCTTTTCGCGATCGAGGCCTGGACCAAATCCGCGTGCACGGCTGTTTGCCGTCCGATCAACCTAGTCCTCCCGGCGAGCAGAACCTCCCTCTGCTCCGTCGTCATGTTCGCAAGAACATATCCGACACCCGGAGCGGCTCAGTTTCAATATAGTCGCCGACCGCAACAGGTTTTTGATTTTGCGCAATTCCAGGGAAAATCGCTGCGCATTTTCCCTGGAATTGCTCCGGAGTTCTAAAGGTCGCCTCCCATCGGCGCCATAGGACGTTGGTTTAAGACGGGCCAGGATGCTCGAACCCTGCGGTTCCGCCTCGGGTCAGTTGGCGGCGGCCTTCTTGGGCTTGGACGAGCCGATCATCTTCCAGTTCTTGTAGAAGACGGAATTGATGCGCTCGACGCTGACCGAGACGACAGCAAGCATGCCCGCGATCAGGCCGGGGAACGGAGACGGGCGGACGATATCGACGAAGACGCAATAGCGGCGTCCGTCATATTCATTGACCGAGCGGTGGAAGAGCGTGTCGTCGAAGATGAACAGCGGATTGTCGTACCAGTAGTTCTTCTTGCTGCCGCACTGGACGAAGATCTCGGCCTTCACCGGGATCAGATTGTAGAGGATGCGCAGGCTGAGCCGGAGCGGCCCGAAATGCCAGGAGGTCGATTCACGGCCGCTGAAGACCGAGACGGCAATTGTCTTGATGTATTTGAAGTCCTTGTTGAATTCGGGAACGTTGTCGATCTTGTGCTTGCCGTACCACTGATAGACATACATGCCGCGCCGGCCGGTGCCGAAATTGGCGTCGATGTCGGCGATGATCTCGTCCTTGCGCGACTTGAAGACGCCCAGAACCTCGTTGATCTCACGCTGGTAGTCTTCAGGAAACTGGTCAAGCTTCCAGACGCCGTGGTTCCTGTAGCAGAGAAGGTCCACAATCAGGTTGAACGGTGAAAGCAGCCAGGTGAACAGGCCGTTGCCGAGGAAATAGCGGTCGAACAGCTTCCAGTTCTTCTCGTCATTGCGCATGATGTCGATCAGGCCGCAGACGATGAGGATCGTCGTCAGGATCGGGATGAAGTAGAAGCCGAGCGCAAGAAGCAGGACTGCGGTCGCAGCCTTACGAAGGGTCTTAACGGTTTGCTTTGTCATAGTGTTTCGCGCGGAAGCGCGATCCTGTTCGCATGAGCCAAATCACGGCGACCCCCGCCAGCCGTGCGCCTTAATAGGATTTTTCCTACCGCTGCACAATCTGGGCCAAAATCATCGCCGCGCTCTTTTCCTCCACCATCAGAAGCGCCCCAACTCGCCGGCTTGGCCGGCAGCACCCGAAACGGCTGTCAGCCAGTTGTCAGGTTGGATT